>JAFADI010000183.1 GCA_023424965.1 Bacillota bacterium | reverse complement strand
TCAGAGCATATTAAATCCGGGGAAGGTATTGTTATGAACATTCATAGTATTTTTACAAAAATGATCGTACTCTTTTTGGTATTGATAACAGTTCCGGTTTTTGTAATAGGATACATATCTGTTTCTACCGCGTCAAATTCATTGATTTCAAAGGCTGAGGACAGCATAACGTTATCAACGCTCCAGACTTCAAATTACTTCGATGAAATCCTGGAGAAGCAGGAAGATCTTTCGATGCAGATTTTTTCCAACGCACAGGTGCAACAATATGCAGATGAACTGGAAAAAAGCCTGGATTCTGTAACGCTTTTAAATGCAGGTCAAAATGTAAGCCGGTTTTTAAGCAACCTCTCCTCAGTGAATGCTTCTGTGAACGGCATTTCCATTTTATTGAACGACGGCAGTATGCTGGGGAGTATTACGGGAATGGCACAGCCCGATATGGTCAAAGTAGCAGGCTCCAGTTGGTATAAGAAAGCATTTGACAGTAATGAGAAGCCTGTCTGGGTAGATAATCACGATGAAGGATTTGCAGAGGAAGAAATTCAGAAGGGGTCTAGTTCCAAACATGCAGTATCGCTTGTTAGAAAGCTTGCATCTTTGAATACACAAAACACCATGGGGATTATATTAATAGACATGAGATATGATGCATTTTCCCTGCCTTTATCCGCAATACACCTGGGTAAAAATGATGCAACCTACCTTATTACGGAAGAGGGGAAAGTCCTGTCGTCGAAAGGCCCTGAGGAAGGCGGCGAAATCCTTGACCGGCTTTTTATCAAAAGCACGTTTGATAACTTGAAAAGTAAAAATAAAGATTTGTTTTATATCAATGAAAATGGGATAGATTATCTGGTTTCGTATTATAAATCCCAGCAGTCAAATTGGACGGTTGTTTCAATAATCCCAAAAGCGGAAATTATTGCCGGTTCAATTTCAATAAAGAACAAGGCGATGCTGGCAGGGCTGATATTGGCAGTGTTTGCCATGCTGGTTGGCTTTGTATTTTCCGCAAGAATAACCAGAGGAATGAAATCCATCATGACTGCAATGAAAAGAGCGGAAAATGGCGACTTCACGGTTTCAGCCAATCTTAAGAGCAAGGATGAAATAGGAAAGCTGGCGGACAGCTTCAATATTATGATGCATAAAGTGGGAAAGCTTGTAAAAGAAAGCGAAAAAGCAGCTGTCCAGGTGGGAATATCCTCCCAGAATATTACGGAAATTTCCAGAGACTCAACGCTGAAATCCTCAGAAATAGGGAAAACAGTGGAAGAAGTGGCCTGTGGTGCTTCAAATCAGGCGGTTGATGCTGAAAATAGCGTTAAATGCGTATCGCTGCTTGCAGAAAAAATCAATGCCATCGTTAAAAGAACTAAAAGCATCGATATGGTAGCGAAAGACCTGGAAAAGTATACTTTGTCAGGCATGCAAGCGGTAGAGCTTCTTAACAGGAAGACCGCCGAAACCAACGAAATCACTTCCAGTGTCGTAGCAGAGATGAGCCACTTGAATGACTATGTTAAAAATATAAATAAGATCACGAATACACTGAAAGGGATTGCAGACCAGACCAACATGCTGTCTTTAAACGCAGCGATTGAAGCTGCAAGGGCGGGAGAAGCCGGAAAAGGATTTGCAGTTGTGTCGGATGAAGTCAGGAAGCTTGCGGACCAGTCAAACAGTTTTACAAAAAATATAGAGGTACTTGCGGGAAAGATACTGGCTCAGACGCAAAATTCCACAGACCTGGTTCAAAAAGCGGAAGCGGAGATAAAAGAACAAAGTAGTAAGGTTGGACAGGCTGCAGAAGCGTTCTCCAGGATGAATAATTCCACCGGGGTACTTACAAGTAATTTGACGGAAATCGTCAACATGATTAACGATATGGGCAAATATATGGAGCAGGTACAGAAGAGTATAGAAAACATGTCTGCGATATCGGAGGAAACGGCTGCTTCTACGGAAGAAGTTTCGGCTTCCTGTCAGGAGCAGGTGGCTTCGATGGAGGAATTGGATAAAACTGTTGGGGAAATCAATGTGCTGACGCAAAACCTCTTAAATTCAATAGGAAAATTCAAGGTTTAGAGAAGATATATATGTATTATGGGGTGGCAAAATGAACTTTATAACAGTTTTAAACCAGGTCATCATTTTATTCACGATTCTACTGGTTGGATTTTTTGCAAGAAAGAAAAAAATTCTGGATCAGGCAACAAACCACGGGTTTACGGAGTTCCTGCTAAACATAACAATCCCATTTACCATCATCTCGTCTTTCAATCAAAGCCTGCCAAGAGGTGTGCTGTTCAATGCGGTGCTTGTCTTTGCCTTTTCATTTTCTATCCACCTCTTGTCCATATTTGTGGGGCAGCTGTTATATTACCGGTGTGAGAACGATATAAAGAAAGTCCTGTGGTTTACCGCAGTGTTTGCCAACTGTGCCTTTATGGGATTTCCGGTGGTGGAAAGTATTTATGGAAAAGTAGGTGTGCTTTATGGGTCGGTTTATACCATCCCCTTTAATTTTTTCGTCTGGACCTTTGGGCAGATTTTGTTTTCCGGCAAAAAGGATATGAAAACAATAAAGAATGCCGTTTTTAATCCTTCCATGGCGGCAGTTGCAATAGGGGTTGTGATATTCCTTTCACCTGTCAGGCTGCCTCATGTTCTTTCAAAGATCATCGATATGCTGGGGGCATTGACTACGCCATTGTCAATGATAATCGTGGGTTCCATGCTTACAGAGGTCAAAATAAAAGAAATATTTTCAGGTTATTATATATATTACAGTACGGCAGTAAGATTGTTTGTTATTCCGCTATTGGTTTTATTCATACTAAAGTCTATTGGAGTGACAGGAACCTTATTAGGGGTCTGCGTTATTTTAACGGCAATGCCCACTGCATCCTTCTCGGTTATATTTGCTGAAAAATTTGGTGGAGACGCTTTAATGGCTTCAAGATGCGTATTCTTTTCCACAGCAGTCTCCATTATCACGATTCCCATGGTATTGCTGCTGATATAATTTGGGGTGTGTATATACAAAGATATCGTTCAACTCAAGGAGGAATTCTATTGTGTATGAAGAATATTTACAAAATATGATAACTTTTAAAATTAAATTATTATGTCCAAAAGAGAGTGTGGAGCATGGCTACGATCAGAGATATAGCAAAAAAAGCAAATGTTGCGGTCAGCACAGTATCCTATGTGTTGAATAATACAAAAAAAGTGAAACCTGAAACAAGGGAAAGAATACTTGAGGTTATAAAGGAATTGGATTACCACCCAAGGTCGGTAGCACGAAGCTTAAAAACCAGGAAGACTATGACGATAGGTGTTGTATTGCCTGATATTACAAACTTATTCTATGCCGAAACCATCCGGGGAATTGAAGATGCGGCAAACCAATACGGGTACAATATTATTTTATGCAATACAGATATGGACAGCAAAAAAGAGATGAATTATCTAAATACTCTATATAGTAAGGATGTTGACGGAGTTATCTTTTTAGGCTCCTGCTTCAATTATCAACTTGTCCGGAGCAAACCGGACACTCCCATAATATTTATTAACAGTAAAATCGGGGACAATTTTTCTTCGGTTTCCATTAATGACGTTAAAGGGGGATATATTGCCACGAAACATCTGCTTGAAAGAAAGAAATCGGACGTCATTTTTTTTACGGGGCCACTGTCAAGGAGTTCGTTTTTTGAGAGAATGACAGGGTACATTGATGCATTAAAATCAGAAGGGCATAGGTACAATGAATTGTTGGTACAGGAATGTGATGTGAGTTTTAAAGGTGGATATGATAAGACGCATGTATTTTTCAGTCAAAATACCGAAATAAGGTCCTTATTTGCAGTTAGCGACGTGATTGCGTTAGGTGTAATAAGAGCCTTAAAAGAGATAGGATTGCGAGTTCCCGAGGATATTTCGGTTGTTGGCTACGATGATATCAGCATATCTGAAATGTTCATACCGGCGTTGACCACTGTGAGGCAGCCAAAGTATATGATGGGTCAAAAGGCGGTTGATTTGTTAATGAGAAAAATTAAAGATAATATCGTGGAAAATGAGATTTTTATTGTTGAACCTGAATTGATTATCCGAGAATCCTCGTAATCAGTATTTACGTATGAAATATCCGTATACCGGAACATGGCGCAGAATTCTCTTCTTATCTCAAACAATAAAGCCTCCAGCGGCTGGAGAGT
>JAFADI010000229.1 GCA_023424965.1 Bacillota bacterium | reverse complement strand
CAAAATCACCGAACTTGCCACCAACATTCAAAATGGTTCTGTGAGCATCATCAAACAGGACAGCGTAGTAATACAAATCAACACAAAGCAGAAAATTTTAATCGGCCCTTATAATAACGGGGCCAATATAAAGCTGGTCTAAAATTGTTCTTATTGAAAGGATTGAAGGGGGAGTCAATATGTCCGGGTTGCAGCTTGCCTATGAAAATGATAAAAATCCCATTACGCAAAAAGACCTGCAAAGACTTTTGGAGCTTTTGGACAGTATCAAACACGGCTCTGTGACATTGATCATTCAAGAGGGAAGAGTGGTGCAGATTGAAAAAAACGAGAAGGTAAGATTAAAATAATAAGGAGTGTAGAAGAATGAGCATCCAAAAAGAAAAAATCAATGAGTACCTCAACAAAACCAAATTTATCGTCCTCGCAACGGTTGACGCCAACCAGACACCGGTATTGAGAAGCCTGGGGTCTTTTGCGGCCGATGAACTGGCCGTTTATTTTACGACCCATAGAAGTACCGGAAAGGTCCGGCAAATCAGAGAAAATCCAAAGGTCTCGATACTTTTTCAGCATGAAAACCAGGAGCTGGCATCCTTTCTGAATGTTTCCCTGACAGGCGATGCAAGGGAGCTCGATTCGGAGGAAGAACGCCAAAAGGCTGTCCTGCTGCTTGGAAACCGCAATCCAAGATTCAGGGAAAGGGCTGAAAAGGGAGAAATATCGGAAAATACTTTCTTCAAGCTTGATCCCACGGAAATAAAAGTGGTGGACTTCAGCAAAGGTGCCGGAGCGAAAGCGGTCGAGATAATAAATTTAGAATAGATGATGGGTATTATTTTAAGATTCATACTGATAAGCGCCCTGGGCGGAGGGCTCATTGGTGTGGCGGGATGCATTGCTTAAAGGGATTGACAGTATCTTCAAGCTGTATTATAATAATACCAACAAAACATATAGGAACACTTGGCGAATGGTGGTTTCGATTTAAACAGGCTGACTGGAAAACCGGAGGCTGGATTTATCTTCTTTTATAAAGAAAGTGAATCCGGCCTTTTTTTATTGTATACATGGCAGGGAACACAGCTTTTGAGGGGGAAATCATGCAGTTTAAAAATAGAGTAGCCCTTGTGACCGGATCCTCAAAGGGGCTCGGCCGTGAGGTTGCCTTGGAATTTGCCCGCAAGGGGGCAAAAGTGGTTGTCAACGGCAGAAATCCGGCGAAGGTGGCAAACGTGGCCAGGGAAATTGAGGACATGGGAGGTACGGCCCTGGGAATTGCGGCAGATGTCACAAAAAAGGCCGAGGTCGTAAAGCTTGTGCAAAGGGTATTGGAGAAGCTGGGAAGGGTGGATATCCTGGTGAACAATGCCGGCGGAAGCAATGGCGCCCAAAAGGCGGCAGAGCTCACGGAGGAGGATTGGGACCGGATTATCGCCTTGAACCTGAAAAGTACCTTTTTATGTTCCCAGGCGGTGATTCCGGCCATGAAAAACCAACAATACGGGAAAATCGTCAATGTTTCCTCCCAGGCCGGAAGGGCTTTGTCGGTACTGGGAGGTCCCCACTATGCCAGTGCAAAAGCAGGTGTAATCGGGCTTACCCGGCATCTGGCAAAGGAATTGGCCCAGGAGGGGATCAATGTAAATGCTGTGGCTCCCGGCCTCATATGCAGCAGCCAGCGCTTCGAAAACCTGTGGTACTCCTACCCCAAGGATGTCCGTGATAAATTTCTGGACGACATTCCCATCGGAAGGCTGGCCACGAATAAAGAAGTGGCTGCGGCGGTGCTTTTCCTCGCATCGGAAGAGGCTAGCTACTTCGTCGGGGCTACCTTGGATGTCAATGGCGGGCGCTGGATGGTATGAAAAATTTATTCAGTGGAAACAGGCTCGTTTTTGGCTTCGTCGGCCTCAATATTGTTTCGGGAACAGCTGCCGGCATCCTGCAAATGATCATTCCCGCCTATGCGTTGACCCTTCAAGCCAATACCGCAGAGATTGGACTTATTAAAGGGATTTCCGGGCTGGGGATGCTTTTGATGGTTGTGCCGGCAGGCTTTCTTGTAGACCATTACGGTTCCAGGAGGCTGTATATCCTCGGGGGGATCTTGAGCGCGGCGGTGGTATTTTTGCTTCCCGCTGCAGTTCTGCCTGTCCTGCTCATCCTTCTCATGGGGCTTCAGGGCATTGCAAATTCCATGAAGTTCACCTCTTTGAATGCGGCTTTTTTCAGATATCTCAACACCGCAGGCCTGAAGAGGGCGGGATGGTATAAAGGCTCCATGTCCATAGGCCTTACGTTTCTGGGCCCTTTTTTCGGCGGCTACCTGGTAAATCTGGCGGGCTATAAAGTCAATTTTCTTCTTGTGGGATTTATGACATTGATTCCTGCGATTCTTGTGGGCATGACGGGAAGTAAAAGAAAAGCCGGAGAAAAGATCAACTTCTTTTCCATCTTCAGAGACCAGCTCTGGGAATTCAGGGAAATCCTGAACAACAGGACAATAAAGCAGACGGTGCTCACGGAGAGCATTTCCACCGCCTGCTTCTCCAGCTTTGCCGCGTTTATTGTCGTATTGGTGGTAAATGACTTCAAGCTGAATTTTGTTTATGCCTCCTGGCTGATGATTCTGGAAGGAGGCGCTTTTGTGGTGACGGTATTTTTAGGAGGAGCGCTGCTTTACAGATTTGAAAGGAGCCATCTCTATCTGTGGAGCTTTGCGGTTACCATCGCCGGCCTGACCGGGGTGGGACTGCTTAAAGATATAAGGCTGACGGCCATTTTTACGGTGGTGCTGGGCCTGGGACTGGGCATGACAAACCTCATTACCTATTCCCAGGTGGGGGAAATGGGCGGAAGAAAAGGAAAGCTGGCCGGTTTCCTGTCTGCCTGTACCGGAATAGGCAGTACCCTGGGGCCCATATTGGGCGGCTTCATCGGGCAGAGCTTCGGTATACCGGCCATATTTTTCAGCTTTATTCCCGCGTTTATTCTGCTGGGTCTGTACATACAGATGAACCAGGTATGCTTGAACACGGAAGGAACAGAAAATAAAACTGCCTGAAAGCAGGCAGCCAATCAATCGATGAGAGGATTTTTCAACCGATGTGCAAACATAACGGGCCGCAGCTATGGGGCAAAACCTTTATACTGACCATCCTGGCAAGCTTTTTCACCATCACTTCCACACATGTGCTCATGTCCACTCTTCCCATCTATGTGCAGCAGACGGGTGGAAGCAAGACGGCGGCGGGGTTGATAATAAGCGTGTTTACCATTTCTGCCGTCCTGTTCCGCCCCCTGGCGGGAAATCTGGTGGATACAAAAGGGAGAAGAGTTGTGCTTTTGGCAGGCATCGCAATCCAGATTCTCGGTTCTTTTTCCTATGCCTTTGTCTCTACAGTAGTCCTATTGCTTGTCATAAGGTTCTTTCACGGAATCGGCTGGAGTGCGGCAACCACTGCGTCAGGCACCGTGGTTGCCGACATTGTACCCCCGGAAAGGCGGGGAGAAGGAATAGGGTATTATGGTGTTGCCTCAACCCTGGCCATGGCTGTCGGACCGTCCCTGGGTCTGTATCTCAGCGGGCGGCACGGCTATCATGCCGTATTTGCTTTTTCCTGCCTGCTGGGGGCAATTGGTCTCGCAGGCGCGGTCATGATAGGCTATGAAGGAAAGGGGCGGGAACAGGCAGACCATAGGGACAGGAGGGAAAAGGGCCTGCCGGGATTTGAAGGCCTGGTGGAAAAGACAGCTTTACCCACCTCGGCGGTTATACTTTTTATCGCATTTACTTATGGCGGAATTATAACTTTTATTCCCTCCTACGCACTATACCGCGGTATCGACAATGCCGGGAGCTTCTTCACGGTCTATGCGCTGGCCGTGCTGGCAGCCCGCTTGTTTACGGGGCGGATTGCGGATAAGTATGGGGGTTCCAGGGTAATGCTTCCCGGAATGCTGCTCATGGGATTTTCTTTGGTTATGCTGGCTTATGCCCTGACGATGGGGGGATTTCTTCTTGCCGGAGTATTTTACGGCCTGGGCTTTGGGGCGGTCCAGCCGGTATTAAATGCCATCACGGTGACTTTGGCCCCTGAAAACAGGCGTGGAGCGGCAAACGCCACATTCTTTTCCGCCATGGATGTGGGCATAGGAATTGGTGCGGCCGCATGGGGGATTGTATCCCAGCGCTCCGGGTTCCCATTTGTCTATGGCCTGTCGTCGGTATTCATTCTTCTCTCCCTGGCAGCTTATTTTGCAGTGCTTAAAAACAAACTGCCGGAGAATCAGTAATAATCCTTGCCGTACATCCGGATCTTATAGTCCACCATTTCCAGTTTCCTCACAATGTCAATGCTATAGGGACATTTTGGAGTACAGGCATTGCAGCCCGTACACCGGTCCGCTTTTACCTCCAACTGCTCATACCGGTCGACGGCCTTTTGGCTGTTGGCGTACCAGTACCTCAAACGCTTGCGCAGGGCGTAATCACCGGGATCTTTCACGGTTCCGGTCAGCATCTGGCGGTCAAAACAGCCCTCCAGCCTGAATATTTCACGGATGGAAAGGCCTTCGGGACAGGGCTGGCAGTTACCGCACTGCCTGCACACGTAATTCCCCAGCTCTGGCGCAGTTCTATATAATTCTTCTTTTTCTGAATCCGACATGGGTACGAATTCACTGGCATACCGGAGGTCTGCTTCCAGCATTTCGGGTGTGTTAATCCCTGCAAGGACCACCGATACCGGCTGGCTGAAAGCATACCTGAAGGCCTGTGGAGCCGATCTCCACAGAAAACCGTCAGCGACGGGTTTCATCAGCACAATGGCGGCTTCCTCCTTTTGTGTCAGGGGATAAAGCTCTTCCTCAATTTCAGGAAAATTAAACCGGTCGTAATAGTTGATGGAGGACATGACCACATCAAAGGGATATTGCCTCAAGGCCTCAATCAGTATATCCGCCTGGCCGTGGACGGAAATGCCCACATGGCCCACCTTGCCCTGGCGTTTTGCCGAGAAGAAGCCTTCAAGAGCCCCCTCCGGGCCTAAAATGGACCGGAGGGCTTCCGGCTTTCCTACGGCGTGCATGATCATGATATCGATGTAATCCGTATCAAGATGTTCCAGGCTGCGGTCCAGATCGGACAAAAAGCCTTTTTTGTCACGGGAGTCGGACTTGGAGGCAAGAATATATTCACTGCGTCTTCGGGAGATGGCCTTGCCGATTTTCCTTTCCGATTCTCCGTCCCCATAGCACAGGGCGGTGTCAATATAATTGCCTCCTGCATCCAGGTAGGAGTTTAACAAGGACTCGGCATCACGATAGAGGATTTCCAGCAGGTGGAAGGCTCCAAAGCCCAGGATGGAGGTTTCCAGACCGGTTCTTCCCAGTTTTCTTTTTTCCATGTTGACCGCTCCCGTCTATATGTACTTGTTCTTGACTTCAACTGCTTCCGGTTCAAAGCCTGCAGCTAAAGCGTCAATGTTTTTTATAAAGGCCCTTTTCAGGGTATTTAAGGCCTGCAGCATTTTTTTGGATCCAAAGAGCTGGGGATTCCACCGGTCCCACAGTTCGTCACTGACAATAAGCAGGTTGCAGACATCCACCTTCCGGAACCTGCCGACGGCATACATGGCGGAGGTTTCCATCTCGACTCCCAGAACTCCGCGCCGGCCATAGTCGGAAATTTTGCTCTTTAATTCTCTGAAAATGGCGTCGGTGGTCCAGATACAGCCTTTCTCATATTTAAGGTCTTCCTGCGCCATCAACTGCTCCAGCCGACCCAGCAGCCCGGGACCGGCCTTGATTTCGGAGTCCTCCTGAATATAATGATAGGAGGTGCCTTCCTCTCTCAGACAGGTATCGGCAAAAACGAAGCTGCCGATGGGAACGGAGGGCTGCAGGCTTCCTGTAAAGCCTATGCCGACGACTGCTTTCGCCCCGCAGGCGATGAGAAATTCAAGGGTGGTCACCGCCGAAGGCGCCCCCACAGGAAAGGTTACCAGGGTGATATGGCGGTTTCCGGACTTCCAGTTGTAGCCTTTGCCGCCCTGGGGCCAGAAAGGAATGGGACAGGCTTCTACCTCCTCCGCGAAGGAGGAGATGAAATCCCGGTCCCAGGAGCCTATGACAAGAGGACCTATATCCAGGTCCTCCGCCACTGCGCCGTGCCTTGCCAGCATATGGTTTAAAAACATTTTTGGGGTGATTCTCTCTTCCATAAAAACCTCACAATAAAATCAGGCTGTTTTCTCTTTGAAAATGGGGAGCAGTTCCTCTTCAATCCTGTAAAGATCATGGAACAGGAAGGTGGGGGAGGGAGCTGCGTCGCAAACCTGGCGGAAGGTGAAGCCCGCCTTTTTAAAAATGGAATAGGTCTTGTAAGCCACATCGAGATGCCATTCGGTTTCGGGTGTGCGGTGTCCTTCCAGGGCAGAGCCCGGATTGGGATTCCATGCGCCCGTCAGGGAGATGATTCCTTTGGAAGCCATAAATTCCACACCCTCAAGCAAGGAGTTTTTGGTTTCAAGTCCGGCAACAAAGCCGCACCTCACATAGCCGTGTCCAAAAACCCTGGCGGCATATTCCAGAGCTTTGACCCAGTGATCCCAGCCGCCGCACTGCTCGGATTTTCCAGGGCAGATGTATTTGTACAGGTTCTTATCCCAGACCTCCAGATTCATGGCGATGGCCCTGTAGCCCGCTTCCTTGTACTTGTCGATAACCTCCAGGTCGATGGGGGCTCCGATGACGGCAGTGCCGTTAAAATCCTCCAGGCCCGTATGCTCCTGGATGGCTTCCGCCACATCAATGTAATAGTCCACTTCACGCCTTTCGGGGATGAAGCCGCCGCTGATGGTGATGTGGTCCGCTCCCTCTTTATAGGCCGCCGCCGCAGTTTCACCGATCTGCCTGGGGTATTTCCAGCGGATGTTTTCTATTTCGCCATAGGTGTCCTTGGTTGCGTTGATGTTGCAGAACAGGCAGTCCAGACCTTTTTCCTTCAGGGCGCATTCGTTGCTGTAGGCCACAAAGATGGAGCCCTCCTGGTTGTAAGTGGCGACATGGGACATGGCGGACCCGTCGGAGGTCCTCAGGTTGTAATATCCGGGCCTGTGGTGGAATTCGAGGGGGAAGAGCTCGTTTCCCTTGTAGGTTAAAAAATATCTTCCGTTTTCATATTCTACGGAATAGTCGGAGGTGTTATCCCATTTGAAGGACACGATGAGGCCGTTCGGAGTGGTATATCCGCAGGGGAAGTGCACCCCCGCGTGATGATGCCTGTCATGCTCGAAAAGTGCATGAATCTGCTCCTGATATTTTCCGCCCAGGTCCAGGTGTTCGAAAATTTTGGGATTAACTTTTACACCTGCGATGTTGATGTCATTTTTAAGGGCCAATTCCTTGTATAAAATGTTTTTGATTTCGCTTGACATTTTGTTTCACTCCCGCTAAAAATTATTTGATTGCCTGTTCATAGTAGCTCTTGTCAATCCATTTGGACAGGTCTACATCATTTTTGATCAAACCGTTTTCCAGAAGAAAATCTTTGTTCTTTGTCAGGTTGTCGATGACGGATTGCGTGATTTCGGTATGAATGGGGAATTTGTTGTCGGGATACATCAGATTGAACACTTCCACGGGGGTTCCGCCTTTTGCCCAGATTTTCTTTGTCTCCTCCTGATTTTCGTTTGCATATTTTTCACCGCGGATCAGGCCCTTGATTAAAGCAACGATCACCTCCGGATTTTCCCTGGCGAAGGCGGTTCTTGCAATTGCCAGGTTGTGGCCGGCCCAATCGGGATGCTCTTTCGTTCCGGCGATGATTTTCCCCGTTTTGTTTACGACATACTTATAGGCGGAAGAATCGCTCAGAACGGCAGCGTCAATTTTTTTGCTGAGAATGGCCGCGTCGGATTCGGGACCGTTCATGTTGAAAAATTCCACATCTTTTACGGTCAGGCCTTCCGCCTTAAGAGCCTCAATGAAGGTCCTGTGCATAAAGGAGCCTTTTGCCGTCGCTACCTTCTTACCTTTTAACTCTTTAACGGAGGTGATGGGAGAATCAATGGGCACGACAAAGGATGCACCGAGCGCAGTATTGCCGGCGGCAATGAGTGTCGTATCCGTTCCTGCACTTTTTGAAATAAAACCGGGGGTATCGCCATAAATACCCACATCCAGGCTCTTGCTTGCAAGGGCCTCATTGATTGCGGGACCTACGCCCACAAAAGGTATCAATTCGAATTTTACGCCCAGCTTATTTAATTCTTCCGCAATAAAGCCCTTTTCATGTGCCACGGCCAGTGCGTCGGCAGGTGCGTTCTTTCCGTTGTCGGGGAAGCCTAACTTAAGGGTTTCTATTTTTGCTTTTGCGGGGGTACTGCTTTCTTTGGCGGGTTCTTCTTTCTGTTCCGC
>JAFADI010000196.1 GCA_023424965.1 Bacillota bacterium | reverse complement strand
TCGTCGGAGGAGGATACGCCTGCGCTTACGGTAACCTTTAAGGTGTTGAATTTGTGCAGGATCTCGCTTTGCTCAACCGCGGACCGGATTTTCTCAGCAACGATGAAAGCATGTTCCCTGGTTGCACCGGGGAGGAGGATGATAAACTCGTCTCCCCCATAACGGAAGGCCTTGTCCGAAGACCGGATGGAGCTTTTTATCGTTTTTGAGACCGTTTTTATTACGGTGTCGCCGAACAGGTGGCCCTCGGAATCATTAATGCTCTTAAAGAAATCAATGTCAATGACAATGAGCGAAAAAATGCTTTCGCTCTCACGGTAGCCTTCAAGCGCGAGGAAATGCTTCTGGAATTCTTCATGAAAGACCCTTTGATTGTATAGGCCCGAAAGAGAGTCAACGGAAGAGAGAATCCGAAGCTTCATGTTGGCTTCCCTCAGCTGCTCATTCAATTTTTCCAGCTCTTCCTTGGCCAGGGTGATATCGGTTATGTCCCTGGAACTTCCCCAGGTGCCCAGAACATTTCCTCTCAGGTCGAAGAGGGGATACTTGGAGGCGGATACCCACATAATCCGGCCGTTAGGCCATTGCAATTTTTCTACCTTTCCTATGATGGGAACCCTTGTGGTCATGATTCTCTGTTCGTCTTCAAAGGCTTGCCGGGCAAACTCTTCCGCAAAAAAGTCAAAATCGGTTCTGCCGATGGCTTGCTTCGGGTCTTCGAGGTTTAAACATAAGGCCTGAGCCTTACTTACCAGAATAAACTTTGATTCCACATCCTTAAAATAAATGGTGTCATGGGAATTGTTCATGATCATATTTATGACAACCATATCGGTAAGCTTGGATTCTAATTTGATTGGCTGCGTACTTGTAAATTCACCGGATATTGAATTCTTCATATCTGAAATCTCCTTGAGCAAGCAGTATCAGAATCGGTTCTCAAATGAACGCATTGCAAAAGCGATTTCCATTCCAATCAGCACAACGCATTCATTTAGGAAAGAGGCATATCCTGTCCTCAGGTTTCGATCTCAAAAACCGGGGTCTTTTCAATTACTTTGACTCCATCCACAATCTGGCCTTCTTCCGTGACAATGGAGGCACCCGATATTCTGACCTTTTTCTTCAACTCCATCCAGTTGGGTTTTTCCTCCACCTTTATGTACTCTGCCAGGGCATTTTCTTTCAACCAGTTGAGGAGCTGGGCTTCATCCCTTTGAAATTCGGGAGAAGGCTGCTTGAGCTTTAAGGTACCGCTGGGAAGCTTATAGCTTTCCTGTGTTTTGGTAACCTTGCGCGCCACTGTTTCAAAGTACTGCCTGAGCTGTATTTCAAGGTTGGAGGTTCTGGATTTGAGCTTTTCCTCCGCCTTCCTGATTTTCTCCTGATACTCGTTTATCATGGTTTGACAGACATTGATATAGCGAAGGGCTTCTGCGCGTTCTTCGGCAATTTTTCGCAATGCCCATTCCGCTTTGCTGTCGCTGTCGATAGCAAAGCCTTCCCCGGAAGGCGTCTGTTCTTCCAGAGCCTCGTCAATAATCCGCATTGCCAGGGTATCAAAAATGGGGTCCATTGAAAACATACCTCCAAATATTATGCAGCTTATGAACCGTACCGGTAACAAAGCCCAGAATAAGTCAACTCAAGGAATTTGTCGACAAATTTGCAAAGTTTATATTAAGGAAATCATTTTTTGTTCACTATAAGCAAAGTATATAACTACAAAATAAAAAATGCAATGTCCTATTTGCAGGGTTGAAGTAATTTTACTTAAAGACAACGATTTTTTTTGATTTTAAAGCCTGTTCCCGATATAATGTACGTGGTGTACAATGTTCGATATATTTTCGGGAAATCTGCTCCCGGTCATATGCGCAATCTGCGGGACCTTGTACACCTATGGCGCCGAAACAGCGTTTGAAAAGCTGCATATTGACACGAACATAAGTTTGGGGTAAGGTATAAATGATTTAAAATATTATCGTATGGAGAGTGGGTACACGGATGACAAAACAGGGCAAGAATGAAGGCTACGGCAACCATAGCATTACTTCCCTTAAAGGTGCGGACAGGGTAAGGCTGCGTCCCGGGGTAATATTCGGTTCCGACGGGATCGAGGGCTGCCAGCATTCTGTATTTGAGATTCTTTCAAATTCAATTGATGAGGCCAGAGAAGGATATGGAAAGGTAATTGAGGTCATCCGCTTTAAAGACAGGTCCATTTCCGTAAAAGATGAAGGAAGGGGCATACCCCTGGATTTTAATCCTAAGGAAGACCGCTACAATTGGGAGTTGGTTTTTTGCGAATTGTATGCGGGAGGCAAGTATAAGACAAACTCGGCTGAAAACTACGAGTTCAGCCTTGGCCTGAACGGGCTGGGAAACTGCGCCACCCAGTACAGCTCCGAGTATATGGATGTCACTGTGTACAGGGACGGATTCAAATTTGAGCTGCATTTTGAAAAAGGCGAGAATCTGGGAGGCCTTAAAAAGGAAAAGTACAGTTCCGGGAATACGGGGACCATCATCAAATGGCGGCCCGACCTGGAGGTGTTCACCGATATAAATATTCCTCTGGACCATTACCAGACGATATTGAGAAAGCAGGCGGTAGTGAATGCAGGCTTAAAATTCGTCCTGCATGACGAGGAATCGGGAGAAAGCTTCGAATACTGCTATGAAAACGGGATTGTGGACTATATACGGGAGATCAATCAGGAGAAGGGCTTTACGGGAATAGAGTTTTATGAGACCACCACCCGGGGCCGGGACAGGGAGGACAAGCCGGAATACAAGGTGAAAATGCAGGTGGCCTTCTGCTTTAACAATGAGGTAAACCTGCTGGAGTATTATCACAATTCCAGCTACCTGGAGCACGGGGGATCACCGGATAAGGCCGTAAAGGCGGCCTTGGTATATGAAATCGACAAATGCCTCAAAAGCAGGAACAAATACAACAAGGACGAGGCCAAAATAACCTTTGCAGACATTCAGGACAGCCTCATGCTGGTGACCAACTCCTTTTCAACCATGACGAGCTATGAAAACCAGACCAAAAAGTCCATCACCAACAAATTCATCCAGGAAGCTATGACGGATTTTTTAAAGCAGCAGCTGGAAATTTATTTCATAGAAAATAAAATGGAGAGCGACAAAATCATCGAGCAGGTTCTGGTGAACAAAAGGAGCCGGGAAACGGCGGAGAAAACCAGGATCAACATCAAAAAGAAGCTTTCCGGAACCGTGGACATATCCAACAGGGTCAAGAAATTTGTTGACTGCCGGACAAAGGACATAAATAGAAGAGAGCTTTATATCGTGGAAGGAGACTCCGCCCTTGGCGCCTGCAAATTGGGAAGAGATGCGGAATTCCAGGCCATTATGCCCGTAAGAGGTAAAATACTCAACTGCCTTAAGGCAGAGTATGACAGCATCTTCAAAAATGAAATTATCGTGGACCTGTTGAAGGTCCTGGGCTGCGGGGTGGAGATAAAATCCAAGCACAACAAGGAGCTGAGCACCTTTGATCCCGAAAATCTCAGATGGGACAAGGTAATTATCTGTACCGACGCCGATGTGGACGGGTTCCAGATCAGGACCCTCATCCTGGCCATGCTGTACCGGCTTGTGCCCACGCTCATACAGATGGGAAAGGTCTATATCGCCGAGTCGCCCCTGTTTGAAATAAACACCAAAAAGAAAACCTTTTTTGCATACAGTGAGAAGGAGAAAAACAGCATTCTGTCAAAGCTGGGGGAAAAGTACAGCATACAGCGGTCCAAGGGGCTTGGTGAAAACGAGCCCGATATGATGTGGGAGACCACGATGAATCCGAAATCCAGGCGGCTCATCAAGGTTATGCCCGATGACGTGGAGCAGACGGAAATATATTTTGACCTGCTTCTGGGTGAGAACCTGGCCGGCAGGAAGGTTTTCATCGAGGAAAACGGATATAAATACCTGGATATGATCGATGTGAGCTAATGGAGGTCCATATGAGCAAAGACAATTCGATTGAACAAAAAATTGTTGATACTTTAGAAAAAAACTACATGCCCTATGCTATGAGCGTAATCGTCTCAAGGGCCATTCCCGAAATTGACGGTTTTAAGCCTTCCCACCGGAAGCTGCTTTACACCATGTACAAAATGGGGCTTTTAACCGGAGGCAAAACAAAATCCGCCAACGTGGTGGGACAGACCATGAAGCTGAATCCCCACGGCGATATGGCCATTTACGAGACGCTGGTCCGCCTGACACGGGGAAACAGTGCGCTGCTGCATCCTTTTATCGATTCCAAGGGCAACTTCGGCAAGCAGTTTTCAAGGGATATGCGTTTTGCAGCTCCACGTTATACCGAAGTCAAGCTGGATAAGGTATGCGAGGAAATTTTCAGGGACATTGACAAAAATACGGTGAACTTTACCGACAATTACGACGGTACCTTGAAGGAGCCCACGCTGCTTCCGTCCACCTTTCCCAACATCCTGGTCAATTCCAACCAGGGCATCGCCGTGGGCATGGCCAGCAACATCTGCAGCTTTAACCTGCAGGAGGTGTGCGAAGCCACCGTTGAGTATATCAAGGACGAAAACGTGGACTTCACAAAACACCTGAAAGCTCCCGACCTGTCGACGGGGGGAAAACTGATTTACAATGAAAAGGAAATAAGGGACATATACAATACCGGCCGGGGCGGCTTCAAAGTGCGGGCGAAATACAGGTACGACAAGGAAAACAGCTGCATTGAAATCCTGGAGATTCCGTATACCACAACAACCGAGGCAATCATCGATTCGGTCATCGAGCTGGTAAAGAGCGGAAAGATCAAGGAGATAACCGATGTGCGGGATGAGACGGACCTTGAGGGCTTGAAGGTCACCTTTGATATAAGAAAGAGCGCCGACCCGGACGCGTTGATGAACAAACTGTATAAACTCACCCCTCTCCAGGATTCCTTCAACTGCAATTTTAACATCCTTGTAAAAGGAAGCCCGAGGGTCATGGGGATTCGGCCCATATTAAAGGAATGGGTCAGCTTCAGGATCGACTGCATCAAGCGGCAGACCCTGTTCGACATCGATAAAAAGTCCGACAAGCTGCATTTGCTGATGGGACTTAAAAAGATACTCCTGGATATCGACAAGGCCATAAAAATCATACGGGACACCGAGCACGAAGCGGATGTGGTTCCCAACCTCATGAAGGGCTTCGGAATTGACCAGATACAGGCGGAATTCATTGCGGAAATCAGGCTGAGGAACCTGAACAAGGAATATATCCTGAACCGTGTCAGCGAAGTGGAGAGCCTTCAGAAGGAAATACAGGAGTTGAAGGACATTTACGGCAATGAAGCCCGTATAAAGAAAATCATCGTCAAACAGCTGGGGGAAATCGCAAAGAAATATGGACGGCCAAGATGTACCGAGATCATACAGGAGGAGCACATCGAAGAAATAACCCAGGAACACCTCATCGAGGACTACAATTTGAAGCTGTTTTTGACGGACCAGAACTATCTGAAGAAGATTCCCCTGGTCTCCCTGCGGGCAAATCCTGAGCACAAGCTCAAGGAAGAGGACTTCATCGTCCGGGAGGTCGAGACCCGCAACAAGGCGGACCTGCTCCTGTTCTCCAACAAGCACACGGTCTACAAAATGAAGATTTATGAAATCAATGACTGCAAAGCCAGCAGCCTGGGTGAATACCTGAATAATCTCCTGGGGCTGGAGCCCGACGAAAAGATTATCTTCATTACGGCTACGGACAATTACAAAGGCTGCATGCTTTTCGGTTTTGAAAACGGGAAAATGGCTAAAATAGAATTGGAAAGCTACGCTACGAAGACGAACCGGAAGAAGCTGGCAAACGCCTATTCCAACATGGACAGGCTCATATATGTGGATTTTATCGAGGAAGATATTGAACTGGTGGCCTTCAGCAGCATCAACAAGGTGCTGGTTTTCAACACCTCAAACATCAATCCCAAGTCCACAAGAGATTCCCAGGGCGTACAGGTGCTCACCTCCAAAAAGGGGAGCCGCATGACCCGGGTCAAGCCTGCGGCGGAGTCCGGCCTGATTGACCTGGAATACTACCGGACGAAAAACATACCTGCCACCGGCTGTTACCTCAAAAAGGAAGATGAAGCGGACGGCCAGATTCAATTATCGTTGAAGCTGTGAAAGGGTGAGGTGCTCGTATGAAATGGCTTAAAGAATTTGTACTGATCAATCTGGGTTTGATTCTTGTGGCACTGGGGATATATCTTTTCAAGGTTCCCAACAACTTTGCCACCGGCGGTGTCAGCGGGCTTGCCATCGTTGCGGGCCATTTTTTCCCGGGGCTCAGCGTCGGTCCCCTGATGATGGTCATCAATGTGATCCTGCTTGTCGTCGGACTGTTTTTCATCGGCTTCAATTTCGGATACAAGACCGTATACTCCAGTTTTGCCCTGTCGGGGATGGTGTGGTTTTTTGAAAAGGTGTTTCCCATTTCAGGGCCCCTTACGGGAGACACCTTTCTGGAGCTGATATACTCAATCCTTCTGCCCGCCGTGGGCTCTGCCATCGTATTCAACCAGAACGCCTCCACCGGAGGGACGGATATCATTGCAAAAATTTTAAGCAAATATACCCATATACATATTGGTAAGACCTTGCTCATGGCGGATTTCTCCATTGCGGTCATGGCGCTGCTGGTGTTTGGCCCTAAGGTGGGCATGTATTCGATTCTCGGGCTTATTTTCAAGGGCTTTCTCATCGACTTTGTCCTTGAGGGGCTGAATGTGGGGAAGCAGATTGTCATCATAACCAATGAGACGGAAGCAATCAAGGGCTTTATCGTAAAAGAACTCAAACGGGGTGCTACCATTGCGAAGGCTGTGGGCGCCTTTACCAATGAGGAAAAGGATGTCATCACCACGGTGGTCAACCGGGCCCAGGCCGTGAGATTGAGGAGCTTTGTGCGCGAGGTGGATAAAAGGGCCTTTGTGACCATCAGCAATACCTCCGAAATCATAGGAAAAGGTTTCAGAAATGCAGACCTGCTATAAGTGCAGACCGGCGTTATTTACAAAGAGTCTTTCCGGGAATATAATTGTATTGTTGTGGATGGATAAATTTTCATGCTGTTCAAACTGAGACTTGGAGGAGTTTTTTATGGGTTTTGAAATGCCTTTATACCAGGGGCCGGATTTTGGCAGGGAGCCTTTTGTATCTGCACCCTGCGTAAAGACAAAAACAGTGTCGAAGGATGGCGTTGCTCCCGATAATTATCATGCGACAACCATCTTTCCCGAATATTTTAAAGTGGATGGGGGCTGGCTGCTTGCAAAGGAAAGCCGCATGGACTGCGTCGTGGTTGTAAAGGACGGACTTGAGCTTGAGGTCAAGGAGTTCAGACGCCTTAAGGCAGGCGACAATGTGATTACCGGCAGGACGGAAAATGCCAGTGAGGGAATCTATGTATATGCCGAGGGCTTTAAAGGCACTGGCATGGAGGATGAGGCTTTTGCCTTCAGAACCGGCCGCTCCAGGGAAACTTCCTATTCCAGGGACTATGACAGGCTTTACGAGCTTTTAAAACATGAAAGGGACCACGGATATATCGTCTGGGTTCTCGGACCCGCCGTGGTTTTCGATTCCGATTCCAGAAACGCAATGGTATCCCTCATTGATCATGGCTTTGTGGATGTGATTTTTGCGGGAAATGCACTGGCGACCCATGACATGGAAGGTTCCATTTTCAAAACGGCCCTGGGACAGGATATCTACACCCAGGTCTCCAAACCCAACGGACATTACCACCACCTGGACGTAATCAATAAAGCGAGGGATGTGGCTTCCTTGGAGAGCATGCTTGCAGAAGGCCATATTACCGACGGAGTGGTGCATGCCTGTGTCAGGAACAAAATCCCCATGGTGCTGGCAGGCTCCATAAGGGATGATGGACCTCTGCCGGGAGTTATTTCCGATGTATATGAGGCGCAAAACGCCATGAGGCAACATACCAAAAAGGCGACGACGGTGCTTGGACTGGCGACCCAGCTGCATTCCATCGCAACGGGAAACATGACGCCTTCCTACCAGGTGGTGGATGGTGTGGTAAGGCCGGTTTTCATATACAGTATCGATGTTTCGGAATTTGCCGTCAACAAGCTGCGGGACAGGGGGACGCTTGAGGTGACCTCCATTGTGACAAACATACAGGACTTCCTGGTAAATATCGAAAGAAACCTGGTCAAATAAAATATAATTTAAACAACAAGGGCGCCGGTAAGGCGCCCTTAAAATTTCACTTTATCTTTCTTAAAATAATTTCTTCGTGCTTTGAAACTTCAACTTCGATTCTGTCCAGCTGGTCGGAATGCTGTTTATATCCGTCAAAAAGGGCCTGAAGCTTGTTGCCGTGATCCTGCTCAATCCGGAGGACAGTTTTCTTTAAATCCTTAATGTCGGATTTCATATCCTGCATGTCAGACTTCATGCCCTGCATCTCGGAATAAAGTTTACTTAAAAGATCCAATGCCTTTTCGTCCATAAATAAACCTCCCTTGTAACGGTAGAGGAATTATATCATATTTCCCGCAAATGTGACAGCCTTAGTTTTAAAATGGAATGAAGTTTTGCACATTTACTCCTTAACCTTCCCCAGGTGATAAGTTACAAAGGCATCCAGGGATTTTATGGCCGAGCGGATATCGGAGAAAACGGGAAGTCCGTTGGTTTCCATGATGGAAACGAAGTCCTGGTAGTACCGTCCCGCATTGACCGACACAACCATGGGCTTGCCGTATTTTTTACCCAGTTTCACGAGGAGGTTGGCCAGGCTTTCCGGATCCTGGCACTGTTCCGGCAGTGTCTTCAGGCTGTTGGAATGGGGAACAATGGCAACAAATACGCAGTCTACATTTTCATCCTGCAGTACCACCTCCACAAAGTCCGCGTACATACGGTCGTCTGCCATGGGGGTTATGTCCAGGAAGGGCGAAGATACGTCCACCAGGCCATATTTATTGATGCGGTTCAGTTTTTCAATGGTTTCGGGACCGAGCTGCGCCTGCTTCAGGTTGTTCAGCTCATCCGCCCCTACCGCCGATTCGAAACCTGCATTCACAACGCCGGCTACCCTGTTCCCGGAAGGGATTTTGTGGGCCAGGAGGGAGAAGATTTTCACATAATCATAGTGGTCATCGATGTTTTCAACCAGTATTACCCCAGCCTGCATGCACGCCGCCTTAAAGACATCGTAGCTGCCCGACATTGAAGCGGTATGGGAGGCGGCGGCTTTGGCTCCTGCTTCCGTTCTGCCGGCCTTGTAGGCAATAATTGGCTTGCTGATTTTCTGGGCCAGCTGGAAAAACTGCCTTCCCTCTCCTGCATCCAGACCCTCGATGTAGAGGGAGATGAGGTCGATGGATTCCTCCTGGGCGAAATAGGACATCAGATCGGTAATTTTCACATCATATTTGTTTCCGAAGCTGACGACGGATTTGAAAACCCGCGTATTCTGGAGCTTGTCAATGGCCGTAACGGCCAGGGCTCCGCTCTGGGTGAGCAGTACCGTATTGCTGAAAGCAGAATGCTTGAGCTCAAGCCTTTTCTCTTCGATGAACAGGGTGTTGAGACCTTTGCCCAGGGCGTCGGGGGCAAAATAAACTCCCATACAGTTGGGCCCTATGATTCTCAAATCGGCAGGCTTGGTTTCATCCAGTTGCTTTGCGAATTCCGAGTACTTGATGTTTGAGGGAATCCCTGAAATCAATATCAGAGCCTTTAAAGCGTCCGGTGCCAGGGATTTTATGAAATCCACGGTGAACTGGGCAGGAGCGGCATACACTGCAAGGTCCACCCTGGAGGGTATGTCCTGAAGGCTCCTGTAAAGCGGGTATTCTGTTCCTCCGAAGTTAATGGTGCCTCCCCGGGAGTTTACAAAGTAAAGATCCTTTCTTCCCAGGTCATGCAGCAAGAGGGCAATTTCCCTTCCAAGGCTGTATTTGTCCATATCCGCCGATACTCCGATGACAGCGATGCCCCCGGGGCGGAAAAAGCCCTCCAGATTTCCGGTGTTGACCTGGGGAAGCGACTTGGCGTCTTCGGCAGAGGGGAGGAATTCGGCAAATCCGTCGATGGCAACAAACCTGCTGTCCTCTGAAATTACAAAAGGGTTCACATCCACTGCCTTAATTATGT
>JAFADI010000178.1 GCA_023424965.1 Bacillota bacterium | reverse complement strand
TGATTTATACACTATTTATGTGCACACCTTAAGCTGCCGGAACATCACGGTGCCACGGGAGAAGTTATGCCCGTCAGCGTGGGCACCACGTTCTTTATCGTTCCGTCGGTGTTGAAGTACAGCCTGTCGATGCACACCTCCCGGTGTGTTCCGTCACCACCGGGGATGGCAAACCGGTGGTAGACAATGTACCATTCATCCCTGCTGGGGATCTTCAAAACCGAATGGTGCCCCGTACCTTTGATGCCAAGGCTCAGATTTTTTACCAGGATGGGATTGTTGGCGGCTTTTGT
Organism: Bacillota bacterium; assembly: GCA_023424965.1. GTDB lineage: Bacteria > Bacillota > Clostridia > Acetivibrionales > JAFADI01 > JAFADI01. The sequence continues at coordinate 12,518 of JAFADI010000178.1, read as the reverse complement.
AAAGGGACCTATGGGGGAACTGGCGGTGGCATAGGCCACCCGGTAGTCTTCACTTCGGGTGTCATTTTCCGACCAGGTGAGATAGTATTTGCCGTTGCGCTTGAACACATGGGAGCCTTCGTTGTAGCCGGAGGGTGTAATGTCCACCGGCGTGGTGGCAAAGGACTTCATGTCCGCATTGAGCCTTGCTGCCATGCATTTTCCTTGCCCGAAGTACATGTAGGCCTGTCCGTCGTCATCAATAAACACATCGGGGTCAATGGACTGACAGCCATACTGGTTTGTGGTTACCAGAGGTTTTCCCAGGGCATCCGTAAAGGGTCCCGTGGGGGAGGAAGACGTTGCCACGCCGATCTGGGAGGAGGCACTGAAATAGTAATAATAGGTGCTGCCCTTTTTAACGATGCAGGGAGCCCAGGCCTTTGAATCAGACCAGCTTACATCCGGCACAAGGTCAAGAATTGTCCCCCTGTCCGTCCAGTTCACAAGGTCTGTGGAAGAGAAAGCCTTGAAGGAACTTCCGGACCAGCTTGGATATCCGTCCGTTGTAGGATAGATGTAGTAGGTCCCATTGAAGACAGTTATGTAAGGGTCCGCATACAAGCCCCACAGTGCAGGATTTTTATCGCCTGTGGTGGTGCTTAAAACGATTTGCCACTGCTGGTTGTAGCTGGACCCACTGCCCCACTGCTGCACGGCAGAGCCGTCCGCCGTCAATCCGCCTGTGTCGAGGCATTTGCCCCCTGTACGGCAGATAAGCTTATAGTACCCGTTGCCCTGGTCCACAATCTGCCACTGCTGGTTGTAGCTGCCGTTTAAATCCCACTGTCCCATATTGGCTCCGTCCGTTGTGGCCCCCAGGTTGTCAAGGGTTTTTCCTCCCGTCCGGCAAACCAGCTTGTAATAGCCTGTGTCAGACTGTATGATCTTCCACTGCTGGTTGTTGCTTGAGCTGCCGGAGTACTGCTTGACGTTGGCTCCGTTGGCTGTGGAGCCCGCGTTGTCAAGGTATTTCCCCGTGGCCCGGTTGACGAGCTTGTAATAGGCATTGGGATTAAAGACAGGAGCGGCAAATACTGCCGCCGGGCCTAACACCATTGCCAGAATAATGAGAAAAGACACTGATTTCTTTACCATATCTCTACCCTCCTGTTTGTCTATGGCTAATTTACGATCTTAAAGGTTGCATCCTGTTTTTCGGTGTCGGTGCTGATGGGGTCCAGCTTCAAGAGATAATTGTAATGCCGGATGTACCTTGTGGGGTAGTTGTAGGACTGGAAGGAGGACCAGGTGGAATCCTTGAGCCCCGCCACCTTCTTAAAGGTTGCATCTGCCTTAAAAGTACTTGTTCCGTCATCCTTTGCCAGGATGAAATCATAATTGGAATGCCTTAGGTAATAGCCCGGGAAATTCACCGACTGGAAGGATATGTAACCGCTGTTGTTGGCCAGTCCGGGAACAATTTTGAATTGCGAATCCGCGGCAGGGCTCACGTTTTCATCGATTCTCACATCCATGTTGATGTGCCTCACATACCTGGTGGGGAAATTATAGGACTGTATCCTGTTGGTGGCTACATTGGGCCATCTGGCCAAAAGGGCATTGTATTGCGCCGTAGTGATATTCAAAATGCTGCCGTGCCTCTTTTTGCTTGCACCCAGGGAGTATTCCGAGGTGCTCAAAATCCTGTAATTGCCGGTACTGGCCAGATTGTTGGATACCAGGGGAAGGTAGCCTTTGCCCGCGGCGTACTGGTCCACCAGCAGGCCCCATTGATTCACGTTGTTGAACTTATACAGGATAGGCCCTTCAACCTGAGACCCGGTTAACCCCAGATGGGAGAGGTTTCCGATGTTCGTCCAGGTACCCAGGATGGAATTGCTGCCCTCATGGGTAATCTGACCGTCGCCGGAAGCGCGGACATACTTATAGGTCCCGTCCACTTTCAGAATCTGCGTGTCGATGATACCCTGGGTGCCGGGCCTGTCAATGTACATCTGTGCCGCCGTAAAGGTGACGAAGTCTCTTGTCTTGGAATAATAGATTCTCGCCTTATCCACTCCGTTTAACGGCGAAATGGTGGCCCAGTACACGATATAATCACCCGTGGTGTCATCATAGATTGCTTCCGGCGCCCAGGCACAGCCCGCCGACGGGATGGACCCGGCTACATTGGCCAGTCTGGGGGCGGACCAGTTGATCAAGTCGGTGGATTCCCAGATCACCAGGTTTTTGCTTCCGCTGTGCTGTGCCACATCCCAGCCCTTGCCGCTGGCGATCCTCAAATCCGTCGCAAGAATCCAGTATTTGCTCCCGTCTGCAGAACGGACGATGGCATGGTCACGCACACCCTTCTCCCCTACATTGGAAACCAATACGGGGGAGGAGTTGTTTAAATCCGTCCAGTGCAGCCCGTCGGTGCTCACCGAGAAATATGTCTGCTCTCCCATTTCCGACTCCCCCGTAAAGTGAACCATCAAATAGGCGGAATAGGGATCGGCGGCAAGCGTTGAACCGCCTGCTGCAAGCAGCATTGTTGCCAGCAGGGTGGAAATCAACAGTACACTTAATGACTTTTTTGATTTTTTTAACATGTTTTTCCCTCCTAAATTTTAATATGTGATCTTAAAGGTTGCATCCTGTTTATCGGCGGCGGATGAACTGCCTGTAATGGGATCAATCCTCAGAACATAGTTGGAATGCCGGATGTACCTGTCGGAAAAATTGTATGACCTGAAGGATGTCCAGGCAGCGTCCGCAAACCCTGACGTTTTATAAAACGTCGCATCCGCCTTGAAGGTTGCGGAGTTGTCGTTTTGATTCACTACCAGGATATAGTTGCTGTGTCTTAAATAATAGCCCGGATAATTGACCGACTCAAAGGACACGCCGTTTGAATCCGCAAGGCCCGCAACCAGCTTCCACTTGGAGTCGTTGATGGGGTCAATGGGGGCCTGGTCGATTCTCCCGTTGAAGGAGGAATGCCTCATAAAACGGTCGGGGAAATTGTACGACTTTACCCTGTTCCAGGTGGGATTGCCCCACTTTGCAATAAGGTTGTTCAGTTCTGCCGTTGTGACCTTGGCAATGGTGCAGTGCTTGGCGTTGGGCGGTGCATTATAATCCCGCATGTTAAGCTGGGACCAGGAGTTTGTGGAAATGTCCGAGGACTGCCAGACATAGAATACGGGATTTCTCGGGCTGTAGCTGTCACCCCAGAGCCACCACGTGTTTGCGTTGATCTTCTGAACCTGGGTGGGAGCTTCAATTGCGCAGCCTGAGGGATAAATGCTTGGAACGTAATTGTTGGTGAAACTGCCGGGGTTCAAAGAGGTGGATTTGTATCCGTGGATTTGTCCGTTGGCGTTGTAAAAATAATTTGTACCGTTGTAGGAGAGCATGTCGCCGTCGTAAATACCAACGCCGGGATCATGGAATATTGTGAGATTGTTGTAATCCGTCACCGTTTTAAAATCTGTGGTATAGCTTACAAAAATCTTATTGTAGTCCGTGTTGCCTGCCCACAGGATTGCATACTGATTCCTGCCCGCATCCCAGAATGCTTCCGGAGCCCACGCATGCATTGTCGAGCTGTTGTTTACCTGGAGCAAGCGCTCGTTGGTAAACGTCCGGAGGTCGGTGGAATCCCATACGAGAATATACTTGCTGCGATTGGCCGCCATGTCCTGCCCGGTCATATTGGTTGCCATCACAACAAAGGTTCCGTCCTGTTTCCTCAAAATAAATGGGTCACGGAGCCCCTTGTATCCCAGGGCAGGCGTAACCACAGGCTGGTTCTGGTTTAGCGGCGTCCAATTCAGTCCATCGGTGCTGTAGGCAAGGTGCAGCGCAAATCTGTTTTCCGCTCCGTTAGGCGATTCTGTAAAATAGCCCATAACATAAGCCGAATAGGATTCCGCCGCAATGCTTGCACCGGTTGACGCCATCAGCAGTGTGACCAGCAGTGTGCAAATCGTCAGTACACTGAACACTTTTTTCGTTTTTTTCTCCATTGCCTGTCCTCCCTATTTATTCGAAAGGCCCCCGGATCAAAATACCCCGGGGACCGTTCCGTTTGTTGAAGGCATTTATGCCCTTAAAAGCATGCCTAGTTGACAATCTTGAAGGTTGCATCCTGCTTTTCCAAATCTGTACTTATAGGATCTATTCGCAACAGATTATTGCTGTGACGTATATATCTGTCAGGGAAATTGTAGGACTGGAAGGAAGACCATGTGCTGTCCTTGAGCCCGGCAACCTTCTTAAATGTGGCATCTGCTTTGAAAGTCGATGAACCGTCATTCTTTGCCAGAACAAAGTCATAATTATAGTGCCGCAAATAGTATCCGGGCCAGCTGACCGACTGGAAGGAAACATATTCGGAACCGGAGTTGGCAAGGCCGGGTACAATCTGCCATTGGGAATCCAGCAGCGGGTTGAGGTTTGAATCAATCCTGGCATCAAAATCCACATGCCTCCAGAACATGTTCTGGAAATTATAAGACTGGATTCTGTTCTTGACGCCGTTTACACCGGTTGAGGTCATGGGAATCAGCGGGATCGTTCCGTCGGAATTGTAGCTGAACTTTTCAATATATACGGAACGTTTATAATGTCCGCCTCCCGGAAGGGCGTCATTATGCGATATGTAATAGGAACTGCCGTTAAAATCAATGATTGCCGCATGCTGGGTATTGCAGTTTGTGCCTGTGCGGTTGGCGATGATACCCCTGTATGTCCAGGGACCGGTGGGGCTGGAGCTGGTTGCATAGGCTATTTGCTCATACCATCCGTAGGCATACACCATATAATAGGTGGAGCCACGCTTGTAAAGCCACGGCGCTTCGGTGAAGCTGGGAAGCTGGGAAGTAACATTTGTGATGGAACCGCTGTAGGAAATCATGTCGCTGTTGAGCTTTACATACATGCAGGCGGTATTGCCCCAGTACAAATAAGCCTGCCCGTCACTGTCCACAAACACCGTGGGGTCGATGTCATCCCAGCTTATGTCCGTGAATTTGGTCTTGTCATTGGTTATGAGGGCCTTCCCCAGCGCGTCGGTAAAAGGACCTGTAGGGCTGCTGGAAACTGCAACGCCGATGGCTTTTCCCGGTATAGTCTTATGCTCGGCACAGATGTACCAGTAGTATTTGCCGTTTCTCTTGACAACCTGGCTTGCCCAGGCATCGCCCTTAGCCCAGCTGAAGGCGCTGACGGCGAGGGGTGTCCCGCGGTCCGTCCAGTTTACCATGTCGGTGGAGGAATAGCATTTCCAGTCCTTCATGACATAGCCGGTGGAACCTTCATCATGACCGGTATAAAGGTATACGGTATTCCCATCCACCAGAGCGGCAGGGTCCGCCGTATAAATATTTTTTACAACGGGGTTGTCCGCAAAACACATGGAGGTGAATAAAAACATGACAACCAACATTATGGCCAATGCCTTTGATACTTTTTTCATACTTTCCATCCTCTCTTTTTATCGATTTAAATTTTAGGAGTCTTTCACCAACGGATTTGGTTTATTTCCATTTGGCCCTGATTTTGTCCAGTTCCGCCTGGGTTACCGATACGACGCTTCCGTGCCTGACCCCGGAAGGAAGGCTGATGTCGGTCACCTTGGTCCAGGAGGTAGCATTCAGGTCGCTGGTATTCCAGCACTCAAATATGCCATTCTGGGCAAACAGGTCGTCATACATGAACCAGGACTCAGAGTAGTTGGATTTAAACACAAAGGGACCTTCCGAATTGGCAGACGTAAGGAAGTTCGGCGTAAAGACACTGAAGCTTCCAGGCTGGCAGGTACTTGATTTGGCAGCCTTGATGCGTTTCTGTCCGCTGCGCTCGTCCTTAAAGAACAAGTAAGCCGTACCATTGTGCTGTATCACATCGGAATCAATGACGTCATATCCCGGGTCAAAAAATACCTGATTTGACGTAACGGTCTTAAAGTCCGTCGTGTAATTCACATAGGTGCGGTTGCGGTCGGTGTTGCCGGACCATATGATGCCATACCTGCTGTTGGTATAGTCATAGAATACTTCCGGTGCCCAGGAGTGCATATCGGTATTGTGTACTTTCAGCAGCCGGGCGTTATTAAATGTACATAAATCGGTTGAATCATAGTATTGAACGTATTGGCTGTGATCCGACCAATTGGTGCCCCTCATGTCCGTGGCCACGATGGCAAAGGTTCCGTCCTGCTTCCTTTTGATGAAGGGGTCACGCATGCCTTTTTGCCCGATGGTGGGAATCATGACGGCTTTGCCGCCGTTCAGCGCCGTCCAGTTCCGCCCATTGGTGCTGTAAGCCAGGTTAAGTCCATACTGGGCGTCGGTAAAATACCCCATGATATACCCGGCATAGGACTCCGCCCCGGCAGACGAACCGCTGTACACCAGCAGCGTTGTAAGCAGCAGGGTACAGGTAAGTACGACACCTAATACTTTTTTCATACGTTTCATCGCTTAAATACCTCCTGTTTTTTTGATTGGGAAAGAAAACATTCATCCCATTTTGCACAGTCCCGCAGAATTAAAGCAAACGGTCCCTACCCTCCTTTCCTGCACGTATTTGCCGAGCACGAAAACAACAACTGTGAAATTACAAAAAGGATGAATTCTGAAGCACAGATTTGTAAAATATATCCTAGATAAAAACTATTTTGTTTCGAAGATACGATAAAATCATATCATGATTCTCAAAAAAATTATTTATAATTTCTTTCGATATTAGTAGATATTTTTATGGAAATTTTATGTAAATAAATAATTCAAACGTTTCAACACAATAAAAGCTCCAGGGCATTGAACCCCGTCGCTTTTGGCCGGATTTGCTCCGCAAATGACCCAAAATAAAGGAAGCCGGTGCAGTACCAGCTTCCTTTTATTTAACGAATTTATGATAAAATTATTAATTACTGCTTTTGCCTGACCCACACCGCCATCTCTCCCGGACTCCTGTTTCCCCAGAGGCAGTAGGGAACCGCTTTGATATCAACCGGCCTTTCCTTTGTTCCCGCCTTGCGGTAGAGGCTGTTCTCCCAGCCGGAAGCATCCGTCCTGAAGGCGTTCCCCCTGACGGCAACCGCCCCGCCCAATAAATCTTCCTCATACTCTGCCGTGAGTTTACTGTCCAGGGGGATGGATACGGCCCACAGGCCGCTGCCATTGTCTTTTTCCTCGAGGCAGTAGACCACCGGCCCCCGCTGAATGGCAACCCTGCCGGCATCTGCTCTGACCCGGGGATTGGCCTCCATCAGTTCCACCGGCATATCCATTTCCAGTTCCACCCGGTCTCCCTTGTTCCACCGCCTGTTCAGCAAAGCATAGCCGTCCTTGACTGTGGCAGCCGCCGGAATCCCGTTTACCTTCAGGCGGTAGCGTCCGCACCAGGAAGGAATTCTCAAGGCCAGGGCAAATTCCTTTGCCGGTTCCGCCGCAACCTCCAGCGATACCTTCCCTTCCCAGGGATAATTGGTTTTCTGCCTCAGCAGCACCGGGTCCCCGCCCACCTTCACCTTTGAAGTGCCCCCGATATACAGATGCGTATAGACGGCATTCTCTCCCACGGTGTAAATGTACTGTCCCAGGGAGGCAATCAGCCTGGCCACATTGGGAGGGCAGCAGGCACAGGCGTACCACTTCTGCCTTACAGGCTTTACATGCCTGTAATTGGCATTCTTCTCGCAGGCCTCCGGCAGAACTTCCATGGGATTTACATAGAAGAAGCTTTTACCGTCCTGCGCCATTCCCGCCAGCACGTTATTGTACAGGGCTCTTTCCATTTCGTCTGCGAAACGGCTCTCAGGCTTTATTCTAAGCATCCGGTGGGCAAAAAAGATCAGGCCCGCGGATGCACAGGTCTCGGTGTACATGGTATCGTTGGGCAGGTCATAGTCAAAGGAAAAAGCTTCCCCATAGGCCATGGAGCCTATGCCTCCCGTAATGTACATTCTTTTTGACACGATGTTGTCCCACAGGTTCCGGCAGGCTTCCAGCAGCTCCCCGTCCCCTGTCAATGCGGCCACGTCCGCCATGGCGGTGAGCATATACACCGACCTTACCGCATGTCCTTCGGCAGAGTCCTGCTCCCTCACCGGCAAATGGGTCTGGCAATACTTGCGGTCATTCACAATGAAGTCGGGAAAGTGTGCCGCATATCCTCTTTTTTCAGCTTCAAGCTCAAAGAAATAGGGCTCCCGGCCTCTCTCATCCAGAAAGTATTTGCCCAGCTTCAGATACTTCTCTTCTCCGGTGGCCTCATATAGCTTTACCAATGCCAGTTCTATCTCCTGGTGGCCGTCGTAGCCTCTCAGCTTTCCCGGTTCGCTGCCGAACACCGAATCAATGTGATCTGCAAAACGGCGCATGACATCCAGCAGCCGGCTTTTCCCGGTGGCCCTGTAATAGGCGACCGCCGCCTCCATCATATGTCCAGCCGTATACAGCTCATGGCACTCCCGCAGGTTGGTCCACCTTTGGCCCGGCTCTTTTACCGTATAATAGGTATTCAGATACCCGTCAGGCAGTTGGGCCTTCTCAATGAGCTCAATGGCTTCATCGGCGAGCTTTTCCAGGTCCGGGTCGGGGTTGGTCTCCAGTCTGTAGGCCACCGCCTCCAGCCACTTGGCCAGGTCGGTGTCCTGGAATACAAAACCGTAGAATTCGCCCTCCTCAAGACCTGCGGCAATCCTGAAATTCTTTATGGCATGACTGGGCTCCGCATCCGGTACCCTGTCGTTGATGGCTTCCCATTGGTAAGGGATCACTTCCTCCTGCACCAGTTTTATATATTTTGACCAGAAAGGGTCATTGATTTCTACATCTTTTAATGGCAATGAAGCATGCCTGTTAATTTCCCCCACATTAACCTCCATGACCCAGGTGCGCCAAGTGAATTGCCACACCTGGCTCCTGGGGTTAATTGATTTTATTGCACCTTCGGTGCAGGCTTTCCGGACTTGCGTCCTCCAAGCTTTCCTCCATGACCCAGGTGTGCCAAGTGAATTGCCGTACCTGGCTCCTGGGGTTAATTGATTTTATTGCACCTCCGGTGCAGGCTTTCCGGACTTGCGTCCGCCAAGCCAATCTCCATATAAATTGCATCATTTATAGGCTATCCCTTGACTCCAGTCATTGCAATACCCTCGATAAAGTATCTCTGAGCAAACAGGTACAGTACCAGGGACGGCAGCACAACAACGGTCACCGCTGCCATCATCAGATTCCACTGGGCGTTGTATCCTCCCATAAACTGGTTCAAGCCCAGCATCAGGGTAAATTTCTTCTCGGAGGAAATATAAATCATCGGGGCCAGATAATCATTCCAGTTGGCCAGGAAGGTAAACAAGCCGACAACAATCAGGGACTGCTTGCTGAGGGGAAGAATGATGGTCCAGTAAATTTTCAAATGGTTTGCTCCGTCTACATATGCCGCTTCATCCATCTCTCTCGGTATTCCCATGAAGAACTGCCTCAAAAGAAATATGTTGAAAAGCCCGCCGCCAAAGTAGGCGGGGATGGTTATGGGTGCAAAGGTGTCCGTCAGTCCCAGAAAGCTCCATCCGATGAAGTGGGGAATCATGAGCACCGAATAAGGCAGCATCAGCGCCGTCATCATCACACCGAACACCTTGTCCCTTCCGGGCCAGTCCAGCCTCGAAAAGCCATAGGCGCAAAGAGAGCTGGAAAGCACCACTCCTGCGATGTTAAGGACGGTAATGATGAGGGTGTTGATAAAATAGGTTCCAAAGGGTTGGGAGGTCAGTGCGTTTTTATAGTTGTCAATGATAAATTCCGGCGGCAGTATACGGATTTCCGGGGAAAATATGCTTCCGGGACTTATCACTGCAGTCCTCAGCATCCAGTAAAAAGGAAATGCGCACGCGACGGCTCCCACGACCAAAACGGTATAAACCAGAATCTTGCTGATGATCCTATCCTTGTTCATTTCTTTCTTACATCTCCTTCATAATAGACTAATGATCGCTGCATCCTGAAGAATATCACCGTGAAAATGGCGATGGCGATCAGCAGGATGATGGCCGAAGCGCTGGCAGCTCCCATCTGGGAAAACCGGAAAGCTTTAATGTAGATATAGGGTACATAAAGCAGCCCTGAATTATTGGGCTGTCCCATCATCATCTGGCTGTAGCCCGGCGTCAGGACGGCAGTCTGCACAAAGGTCTGGAAGGCATTGATGACACCCATGACCGTGTTGAAAAAGATGATGGGCGATGCCATGGGGATGGTAATGTACATCAATTTGTGCCATGCATTTCCCCCATCTACGTCGATGGCCTCATACAGCTGGCCTGGAATTTCCTGCAGTCCTGCAAGGAAGATTACGATGGTATTCCCACAGATCCACAGGCTGAACAGGATAAAGGTGGGAATGACCGTCGTATCTGAGGAAAGCCAGGTCCCCGGAGGAAGTCCCACCGCTTTTAGCAACTGGTTCACAATCCCAAAATCGGGCTGCAGCATCCACAGCCATATGGAACAACCGGAAGCCAGAGGTATGACGACAGGCAGGTAGAATACTCCTCTTAGGAAGCTGCGGCCTTTGATATTGGTGTTCAAAAGCACCGCCACCAGGAAAGAAAACAGGATATTTAAAGGAACACTCCCAAAAACATATAAAAGCGTTGCTTTCACAGAGGGCCAAAAATATACGTCCTGCCCGTTAAACATCCTTACATAGTTTTCCATTCCCACAAATGCCGTGTTGTTTGCTCCGATGGAAAAATTGGTGAAGCTTAAAACAACAGTGACGATCAGCGGTACAAATACAAAAATGGCATATCCCAGCAAAACCGGGGCTGTGAAGAGCAAGCCCAGCCACAGCTTTTTCAGGTTGTTTTTCCTGGTCCTTGCAATTATATTTTGTGAAGTGTCCAAACTATATTCCATGGTCATTTCCTCTTTCACCTTATAATGAGCGCATTTTATAATTCAGTGTTCCGATTTTGATGAAAGCCAGGATATCCTGGCTTTCATCAGACAAACTCTATGATTTTCCAACTCCTACTGTACGTCGTAGCGTCCTTTGTATTCCGCTTTTGCTTTCGGTTCCATATCTCTCAAAGCTTCTGCGGCGGTTTTTTTGCCCAGCCACACTTCATCCCAGGAAGAGGTCACGATGGGCACAAGCTTGGCATAGTTTTTCAGGTAGTACTGGGATTGGGGAACTCCGTTCTGCATAAGCTGGTTCATCATGGCATCCTTAAAGCCTGCCGGGTGAGCCGCCGGATTGGCGTCAACCCATTTCTTGACCAGTTCTTCGTCGGTATACCATTTCTTCATGGTAGGCATCCACAAGCCACTTGAATACAACTCGATGGCACCTTCGGGATTCGACATCCACTTGAACAGCATCCAGGCTTCCTCGGGGTGCTTTGAATCCTTGAAGAATACGGTGGCACCGCTCAAGCCTACCGTTATGCTCTTTTTGAGCTTGGGCAGCACGCCGATGTCATAATTCACTTTGGCATTTCCAAGGTCCAGGTTGATCCACTGTCCTCCCAGGGCCATTGCAGTGAGTTTGGACTGCAGCGCGATGTTCATTGCAGGCAGCGATTTGGCTGCAAGAGGAGAAGGGGCCACATGGTGCACATTGATGAGTTCTGACAGCTTCTGGATGGCCTCCGCCGTTTCGGGGGAATTCAGTGTGAATTCCTTGCCGTCCGCCGATGCCCATTCTCCGCCATTGCTGAAGATGAAGTTGTTGATGGGCTGGTCCCAGGTTTCGAACATGAAGCCGTACTGCTTGATATTTTTGGGATCAAAGCCTGCATCTGCGGCAGTCTTGCCGTTTTTGTCGAGGGTGAGCTTCTTTGCCAGCTCTACGAAACTGTCCCAATCCATCGCCTTATCCGCTGTTGTGGGAAGGGAATCGATCCCTGCGGCTTTTAAAAGGTCCTTGTTGTAGTACAGTCCGAAGCATTCACCCGCGGTGCTGATGCCCCATGCGTTATCGGGAGTCAGTTTATACCATATGTAATCCAGGAAATCTTCTTTTTTGATCTCGGTATCTTTTGCAAACATGTCAAAAAGGTTTACAAACTTTCCTTCATTGGCCCAGGTCTCACCAAGGTCCCCTGTCATATAGCCCGTATCGGGGATGTCATTGCCGGCTGCCATGGCAGTAAGCTTTGCGTTGTAGTCTGAGTTTGGAATTTGTATGGTTTCGATGGTGATCCAGGGATACTTCTCTGTAAATTTCTTGCAGGCACCCTCGATGGCCTTTTTCTCATCCGGGCTTCCCCAATAGGTAAACTTCAGCTTGACAGGCTCCTTTTTGGCGGGGTCTGTCTTGGCAGGTTCCTGTTTTGCAGTATCCTGGGTTTTCTGGTCCTCGGCTTTGGAGGGCTCGCTCTTGCTTCCCCCGCCACACCCTGTCAGCACCAGTCCTAAAACCAAGCACATCATTACCAGCAATGAAATAACCTTCGATGCTTTCTTCATTGATATGTACCTCCCTTAGATTATCAAATTTATTAAAAGCTGCAGCTT
>JAFADI010000145.1 GCA_023424965.1 Bacillota bacterium | reverse complement strand
TTCTGCCCTCGATGATGGGTTTTATGACGTCCTTGTGCAGATCGAACTCCCTTTCGGGCAAAAGCACCACCTCGGCACCCCCGGCAATGCCTACATTCAATGCGATGTAGCCTGCATGCCTGCCCATCACCTCCAGCACACTGCACCTTTCGTGGGAATATGCTGTGTCCCTGATCTTGTCAATGGCGTCCTGAACAGTGTTCTGGGCGGTATCAAAGCCAATGGTGTAGTCGGTGCAGCTGATATCGTTGTCAATGGTGCCGGGCAGTCCGATCACTCCAACACCGTGCTGACTCAGTTCCCTCGCCCCCCTGTAGGAGCCGTCTCCTCCGATGACCACCACCGCATCAATTCCGAAGACCTTGGCCATGGAAGCGGCTTTTTTGCGCCCTTCCTCCGTCATAAACTCCATGCATCTCGCGGTTTGAAGAATTGTACCGCCCCGGTGGATGATATCCGAAACCGACCTTAAGGTCATCTCCGTTATATCCCCGTTTATAAGGCCATTGTAACCCTTCCGGATCCCCATGACCTTCATGCCGTAAAATATTCCGGCCCGCACGACGGCCCTCAATGCCGCATTCATTCCCGGAGCATCCCCTCCACTGGTTAAAACTCCGATTGTTTTTATTTCAGACACATTTTTCCCTCCCAGATAACACTAAACCCGTGTCGGTATTTCCCGAACACGGGATGTCAATTAATTGACTGCTTATTTTAAATATTAAAAACCTTTTTCAATTATGACACTGTGTGCTTCTTCCACTTCGGACTCTGGCACCAAAACTTCAAAGTAATTATCATTGTTTTCATGATTTTTACTGACCGGCCTAAGCTTCACCAGAATGCCTTCCTTTGTAAGCAATTCTTGCAGCTTGGTGGCTATCTCTTTGCTTTGAGCCATATATACTACAGTCCACATAAAAGTACGCCCCTTTTTTTCTTATTCCCCGGAATTTATTTCACCATGACGACATAATATTCTGGCTTTTCCTCTTACCTTCATAGCAGAAGTATTCTCAGTAAATTGAACAATAAGAACTTCACCTTTATCAAGCTTTTCCGTGTGGTGGAACTTGGTATCCCTTCCACGGGTCAGTCCAATGATATTGACACCGTTCTCTTCCGCTTTTATGACCAGGTAATCACCCAGTATATTGTCATTGCTCTGTTCCAATATGACCACCTCGACTTTACTATATATTATTTTATTCCAAAAATCAATAAAAATATAGGCCGCTAGAACCAGTCCATAGGCTGTTAGATGGGGATAAACAACATATTATCGGCAATAACGTCCAATTACCGGTTAATTTATTTTTACGTTGTCTTCCCCAAGCCTTAACCTCAATTCACCCAGCAGCACCTCGTTCAGATTTACCCAGCACTCCCTTTCCAGCTCACTTTTTGAATTTTTTACAGGGTCGTATACCAACACGGGAGTGCTGCCCCCGAAGTATTGCAGCATGGATTTCAAGGAACCCATGAAGCTTTCGTCCTTTCCCTCCACCTTAAGAAAAAGCTTTCTATTTTTTATCTTAAGCAAAGGGCGTATTTCTTCACATATGATTTTAGGCTGTTCCTCTTCTTTCACGCTGAGCCTGCCCGAAACCAGCACAATACCTTCATTTTCAACAAACCTGCCGTACTTTTCCAGCACCGTGGGAAATACGATTACCTCCATGGTTCCGTAGAGGTCCTCCAGTGTGATAAAGGCCATCATGTTGTTGTTCCTTGTAGTTTTCGCCTTCTTGTCCACAATTATGCCTCCGACGGTGATCGGCATTCCGTCGCTTATTCCTTTGAGCCCTTCCAGCAGCATTTCTTCGCTGTCCGTCTGAGAATTCAAATCGGAACTGAACAAGGTCACCTGCGTATTGATTTCTTTCTCAAATTCGCTCAAAGGGTGGCCTGAAATATAAAGCCCCAGCATCTCCTTTTCCATGGTAAGCAGCATCTTTTGAGGATACTCGGCGATTTGCGGATATTCCTCCTTTGGCATGTCCAGCTGCTTTTCCGCTGTTTTGACTTCAAAAATGGAGAGCTGCCCCGCCAGATTTCTCTTCTTGTTTTGCTGGATGCTGTCGATCATTTTTTCAAAAACAGCCATCAGCCTGGACCTGAAGGTGCCGAGAGAATCGAAGGCCCCGCTCTTTATCAGGCTTTCCACGCACCGTTTGTTGATATCCCTGCCGTCCAGCCTCTCGCAGTAATCCCGGAAGCTGGTAAAAGGCCCTTTTGCCTTTCTCTCACTGATGATGGCTTTGACCGCATTTTCGCCCACATTTTTAACGGCAGCCAGGCCGAACCTTATTTTGCCCTTTACCACGGAGAACTTGACATCGCTTTCATTGATGTCCGGAGGCAGGACCTCAATGTTCATGGCCTTGCACTCATGGACATACTGTGACACCTTTTCGCTGCTGCCCAGGAAGCTGTTCAAAAGCGCCGCCATGAATTCAACAGGGTAATAACATTTCAGCCATCCGGTCTGGTACGCGATGACCGCATAGGCCGCCGCATGGGACTTGTTGAAGGCATAGCTGGCAAAATCCATCATTTCATCAAAGATCTTATTGGCGGTGGCTTCATCCACGCCGTTCCTCACAGCCCCGTTTACCAGCACCTTGCCGGTGGAGTCCACAATTCCGTGGATGAAGTTCTGGCGCTCCTGCTCCATGACGCTTATCTTCTTCTTTGACATGGCCCTCCGCACCAGGTCGGAACGCCCCATGGAATAGCCCCCCAGTTCCCGGACAATCTGCATTACCTGTTCCTGGTATACCATACAGCCGTAGGTCACATTGAGTATGCCCTCCAGCAGGGGGTGGTGATACTTCACTTCCCTGGGATTGTTTTTGCTTCTTATATACCTGGGGATTTGGTCCATGGGTCCCGGACGGTACAGCGAAATACCGGCGATGATGTCCTCCAGATTTCCCGGCTGCAATTCCTTCAGGAACTGGGTCATACCGCCGCTTTCAAGCTGGAAGAGGCCTGCCGTCTTTCCTTCGCTGATTATTTTGTAGACGTTGGGATCCTCCATATTGATTGTACTGATGTCAATTTTCTCTCCGCGGTTTTTCTCCACCAGTTCCAGGGCATCACGGATAACGGTCAGCGTCCGCAGGCCCAGGAAGTCCATTTTGAGCAGTCCCAGTTCCTCCAGCAGTCCCATGGTAAACTGGGTCGTTATGCTGTCTTCATTTTTCTGGAGCGGCACATATTCCGTCACAGGCTCCTTTGAAATCACCACGCCGGCGGCATGGGTGGAGGCATGCCTCGGCATCCCTTCCAGCAGCCTGGCGGTGTCGATCAGTTCCTTCACCTGCATGTCCTCGTTGTAACGCCGCCTTAGCTCAGGGTTCATTTCCAGCGCCTTTTCAATGTTCATACCGATCTGGAAGGGGATCAGCTTGGCAATGACGTCAACCTCCCCATAAGAAATGTCCAGAGCCCTTCCCACATCCCTGATTGCCGCTCTGGCCGCCATGGTACCGAAGGTTATGATCTGCGCCACCCTGTCCGCACCGTATTTCCGCACCACATAGTCGATGACCTCCTGCCTTCTTTCGAAGCAGAAGTCGATGTCGATATCCGGCATGCTGATTCTTTCCGGATTCAAAAAGCGTTCAAAGAGCAGGCTGTACTTCAGAGGATCCACGGTGGTGATGCCAAGGCAGTAGGATACCAGGCTGCCCGCTGCCGAGCCCCTGCCCGGCCCTACCATGATCCCGTTGTCCTTGGCATACTTGATAAAATCCCATACAATGAGGAAATAGTCGATATACCCCATCTGTTTTATTACTGCCAGCTCATACTCAAGCCTTTCCCTTTTTTCTTCCCAGTCTCCTGCATACAGCCTTTTCAGGCCCTCAAAGCATAAGCCCCGGAGATATTCAAAGGGGTCTTCTTCCGCAGGCACCTGGAACTTGGGCAGGTGAAGCTTGTTGAACTCCAGCTCCACATTGCACCGGTCGGCAATCTTGACGGTATTTTCCAGGGCCTCGGGGATGTTCTTGAACAGCTCATGCATCTCTTCCGGAGACTTGACGTAGACCTCTTCCGTTGAGAACCTCATCCGGTCCTCATCATTGATATTGGTGCCCGTCTGTATGCACAAAAGGATCTCATGAGCCCTGGCATCCTGGCGCCTCAAATAATGGGCGTCGTTTGTGGCAACCAGCGGTATGCCTATTTCCCTGCTCAGCCGGATCATGTTCTGATTTACGAGGTTTTGTTCTGAAATTCCGTTGATCTGAAGCTCGAGAAAAAAGTTATCGGCCCCGAAGATCTCATTGAACTTAAGAGCGATCTTTTTCGCCTTCTCATAGTCATTGTTCAAAAGTGCCCTGGAAACGTCCCCTGAAAGGCATGCACTCAGAGCGATCAAGCCCTCGCTGTACTTTTCCAGAACCTCCAGGTCAATTCTGGGTTTATAGTAAAAGCCTTCGGTAAAGCCGGCGGATACGATTTTCATCAAATTTTTATAGCCGGTCATGTCTTTCGCCAGAAGCACAAGGTGTCCCTGCTCGGAGTCTACCCCCGGCTGCTTGTCCAGCCTGCTCCGCCTTGCCGTATAGACCTCGCAGCCCAGGATGGGCTTGACATCGTACTTCATGGCTTCCTTATAAAAATCGACAACACCATACATGACCCCATGGTCTGTGATGGCAATACTCTTCATTCCAAGCTCCACCGTGTGCCGGATAAGGTCTTTTATCCTGTTGGCGCCGTCCAGCAGGCTGTATTCCGTATGAACATGCAGATGCACAAAATCTTTCATGCATGCCCTCCTTCCAATGCGAGAGATAAAACAATATATTTATTATACCATAAACACGGAAGGGTTTATGGTATAATTGCGCAAGTGCATTTCGGCACCGCCGAAAATCTTGCACGCGCATTAATTCTATAATAATCGCGTCAATCGTTTCAGCGGTTATTATAACACAAAAAAACAGCGGAGTATTGAACTCCGCCGCTTTTATATGAATAGCCCGTTTAAATTTCCTTCACAATTCGCAGGAATCCACCACGTGGATATTGAGCTTCTTGGACAGGTCGATTTCGGAATAATTTATGAGCTTCTGTCCCTTTTCATTGTAAATAATTTTGACGACAGGTCTTGTGGGCATGGATTTCTCGACCCTTACCACCAGGCCCCGCTCCCTGGTATTCAAGACGACGCCGGTGCCGACGGGATATACGGCAATATATTTTATGAACTGTTCGACGATGTCTTTGTCAAAGTGGTGGGATCCGAGGGAAGTGATATACTCCACCACCTCATGAGGCCTCAGCTTCCTCCGGTATACCCGGTCGGAAGTCAGGGCGTCATATACGTCGGCCACCGCCACAATCCTGGCGCACTGGTGGATGTTCTCTCCCCGGAGCTGCAGGGGATAACCGCTGCCGTCATACCTTTCATGGTGGCCGAAGGCGATAAAGGCGGAGACCATGCTGATGTTGCTGTTGTCCTTGAGTATTTCGTAGCCGTAAATCGTATGCTTCTTTATCTCTTCAAACTCTTCAACGGATAATTGAGAGGGTTTTTTCAGTATTTCCTCGGGTATTTTCAATTTCCCGATGTCATGGAGAATAGCCCCTATTCCCAGGTCTTTCAGCCTGTTTATGTTGAATCCCAGGCCTATTCCCGTTATAAGGGACAGCACGCAAACATTCACCGAATGTTCGAAGGTGTAGTCGTCCACAGACTTTATTTCAGAAAGGTTAACCAATACATCCCTGTTTGAAAGAAGCTCGTCCATGATCTTGTTGATGATTTCCTTTACGCGCCCGCTGTTGATGGAACCGGCAAAGTTCCTGTCGTCCATGAGGTTTTTCACGATGGCCTTGGCCTCCAGTCGCGTACCTTCACAAATAACCTCCGGAATTTCCACGCCGGCAGAAATTTCGTCCTCGATAAAAATATCATTTATTCCCTGGGTTCTCAATCTCTCTATATAATTATCCTTTAATTCAATACCTGAAGTAAGCAATACTCTGCCATCCGATGTGAATATTGCTTTTGCCAGCCTCATCCCCGGTTTAATGTTGTCCAACTGCATCCTGCGCATTTTCTGCCTCCATTGCACAATCCTTTGTAACTTTCAAAGCATACTCTAATCCTAGCGGCTGTATTGCATATAGAATTTTTACAGAATTAACTTCGTATCAATATTGCTCTGCCTCTTGCTTCATGGTGCCAATTGGTTGTTGTGGACATTATTCAAGTGAGCGAAGTTCAAAATTGAACATAACGATTTAAAGTTCGTTAAAGTTCGCTATCGATAATAAATTCGACAGGATCTTGATAATTCCTGCACACCGGGGAAATATTATCCTATTTTTTTAGATTATAAAGTCAAATATGGGCAATTAGTCCTATGAAGGTCAAATCCCATAGGACCACTCGCCCATGTGACAAAAACCTACATCCAGGAAATAAATTACATTTTTCGTCCTATTATGTTAGAATAGTCATGGGCTTTACCCGTAAAAATGCCATTTACCGGGCTTAGAACAGTTAGAACGGTAGTATTGAATGAACGCCTGATCTGGAAAGGAAGGTTTTCGCTCTTGGTAAAAAATCTGCTGGCAGGAAAAATACCCGTTTTATTTTGGAAAAACAACAGTTCCCTCAAAGCACTGCTGGGAAGGATCAATTTCACCTCCGATGACAGGGCCTATATCAAGGAATTCAATGAAGCGATCGCCCCGGAGATTTACCGGCAGCACCTGGATGAGAACTTCATTTGCTGCATATTTTGCCGCCACCTGAACAAAGCTTCCTGCCATGAATACTGCTACAAGTGTCAGAGAGGCACCTATAGGGAATGCAGTTCTCTTTTGCCGGGAACTTTTTCCTTTGTGGACAGCCGTTTCTTAAACCCGGAAAATGCTTTTGTGCCCTGGCTTTTCACCACCCCCTGCACCGCCTTTGAAAGGCTGGGCGAAAGGAATTACTTCAAAAACTTCACTTCCTACCGTCCATCGGTAACCGTTGAATATTACGAAGCCCTGGAGGGAATATTCACCGGCTTCTCCCGGGGGAAATGCCCCTGTCACATATGCGCCGCCGTCAACCTGGAGATATACAACCGCTGCCGGGAGGAAGAAATCGACATTGAAAACAACTACTGCAGCAGGATCATCCGGCAGATCGCAGACAGGTATAAAGCTATTTCAGGCATGATCAAATACGTAGAGTAGATCTCAAAGTCCTCATTTGAACTTTGTGTACGATTTTCTATTTAAAATCCATTTTGCCCTTGACAAATAAAAGGGGAATCCATATAATTTAAGCGACCATTATTGTAAAATAGTCGCTTATTTTTTATTATCCATCCATTACAGGAGGACATTCCATGTCACCGAAAATTTTCGCACTGCAGGAAAGAGAAGAAACCAGAATAAAAATGCTCCATGTGGGTTTTAGCCTTATCAAGGAGCACGGTATGACCCACTCCTCCGTGGATAAGGTTATGAAAGCGGTGGGGCTGGGGAAAAGCACCTTCTATAACTTTTTTCCCTCAAAGGAGATGTTCGTATATGAAATCATCAAGTATCAGCGTGACCGGGCCAAGCAGCTTTTCATGGATATGCTGGGTGAGCGGGAAAAAATGACGGCTGCAGAGGCAAAGGATTTTCTGAAACGGATCATTTTCAGCCAGGACAGTATCTATCAATACCTTACCTCCGAGGATGAGGCAAAACTAAAAGCGGCACTGCCTGCGGAATACCGGATCGATCCCAGTACGGAGGCGGCGGTTATGGACGGCTTGTTTCGTCATATTGAGGGTGTTCGAAAAGACATGGACTTCAAGGTTGTGGCCAATCTTATCAAGATCATGGCACTGGCCATGTTTCATCAAGATTCCCTGCACACCGACGTGCTGGACAAAACGCTGGACCGTATTTATGCCCTTTTGTTTTCCTGTATTTTTGAAGAGAGCGTCTGATATGCTCTTTTTTATCTTTGAAAGTTAGATCAATCTAACTTAAATCTTTAATTCCTGAAAGGAGAACGTACATGAGCAAAAATGACAGAACGTCGAAAGGAAAAAAGGGTATTTCCCGGCTTTTGGAGCTTGCCGGAACGAAAAAGAACAAGCTTTTTGCCGCCTGCCTGCTGTCGGTGGTTTCCTCGGCTGCACGGCTGGTTCCCTTCTTCACCATTTACGGGATCATCCGCGAGCTGCTTTGGCACTACACCTCTGCCCTGGCGATGGATACGGAGAAAATCTACACGCTGGTGCTATACACCTTTGCCGCCGCCCTCGTTTATGGTGTGTGTGCCTTTGTATCCTCGGCACTGGCCCATAGTTCTGCCTATGACATCCTCTATGAGCTGCGCCTGAAGCTTATGGAAAAGCTGTCGCGCATTCCCTCCGGTTATTTTACCGGTACCACACAGGGAGCTGTTAAAAAAATCCTCTCGGACGATGTGGAGCAGATTGAGGTATTTATCGCCCACCATATCGCGGATATTGCTGCGGCGGTGGCCACACCGGTATTTACCCTGATTTACCTGTTTGTCATGGACTGGCGGCTGGCGGCGGTAACGCTTATCTCCGTCTTCGTTTCCATCTTCCTGCTCTCCAGCGGACTGAAAAATCCCCGGGGAGCGCAGACGCAGGTGGATATGCATAATGCAAAAGAAAAGATGGAGGGCACCATCGTTGAATACATCCATGGGATGCCCGTCATCAAAATATTCAACCGTACCTTGAGCGCTTTCCGGCGGTACGAACAGGACGTATCCGCTTATGTCGGTACGG
>JAFADI010000161.1 GCA_023424965.1 Bacillota bacterium | reverse complement strand
TGTACCATCTGACCAAATCCCTGGACTCTACCAGGCCGGTGGTGTCCAACGACGGCTGGGAGCTGGTGGAGACCGACCTGTGCAATATCCATGACTATGAATGGCGGCAGGATGTACTTGAAGAGCGCTACAACTCGGTGGAAAATGCGGTCATGAAGGTCTACGACAGCAGGAAGAGAAATACATACGCAAATGGATATGCATACAAGAATGAGCCCATCCTTGTTTCGGAATTCGGAGGCATTGCATTCAAAAAATCCCAATGGGACGGCTGGGGATATTCCGGAGCTTCCACCGAAGAGGATTTTCTGGAACGCCTCCGGCAGGTGGTGGATCCCCTGCTGAAGTCACCTGTGGTACAGGGCTTCTGCTATACACAGCTGACGGATGTGGAGCAGGAAATCAACGGCCTGCTGACCTATGACCGGGTGCCTAAGGCGCCGGTGGAAAAAATCTGTGAGATTTTTGAAGGGAAAGGGGAATAAGGGACAGCTATTTTTGAAATCCAATGTTTAAATATCAATACAAGTGGTATAAATACATCAGGCAAGATAAGCCTTTCAAATTAAATATAGGTCCGATCAGTCCCCATAAGAACACTGAACCGGATAAATAATTAAAAGGGCAGGTAGAAATACTTGCCCTTTTGCTGTGCAGGCATTTCCATCATATAGAAGTAGACAGCAAAGATGAAGTGTTGTATTATCTGAGTATACATAAATTGCCAAGGGAGGGAGATCTGGTGAAAAAAATTGCTTTTCTGGCCGTTTGCCTGGGGTTCCTATGCTTGTTCCTGCCGGGTGCTTTCGCAGAAAGCAGCATTGTCGAAAGCCCCGGGATCAAGATTTTCATCGACGGAAGCCCGGGAGCCTATTCGAATGTTCCCATCATAACCAATGGGAGGACGCTGCTGCCTCTAAGGGAGATATTGACGAAGCTGGGCATACAGAACGATGACCGGCACATCCTCTGGAATGGTTCCGACGGCAGCGTGACGGTATTGAAGGACTCCACCGAAGTGTACCTGAAGGTGGGCAGCGGAAAAGCGACGGTTAATGGAACTGCTGTGGACCTGGATGTCCCTCCGGTCAATTATAAAGGCAGGGTTTACATACCCGCCAGGTTTATTGCCCAGAGCCTGGGCAAAAAAGTAGCCTGGGATGATTATACAAAGAGGGTTTACATACGGGATGAGGGAGAATACAACCAGGTGGAAGAGATCCTGGCCAAGGCCGTTGCGGCCACGGATACGGCGGAAAAAATCAGGCTGGACATCGCCTCATCCAGCAAAATTACGCCTTCAAAAAGAGCCTCCTATGAGACGAAAAATACGTATGTGGAATACAGGGACAGGACCAAGGACATCATCCACAGCCTCAGTGACAGTGACTATGGAGATTTTTCCTCCAGGGGTGAATTCTATTATACAAACAGGTCGAGCTATTCACAAATAGCCATGAGCGGGAGCGTCAGCATCAACCCCGATGAAAAATGGGACAAGCAAACCTATACGGAGGAAAAGTACAGCTCCATTATAGGCAGCTACGATGCAGCCAATCTGATAAATCCCCGGGATGTGGCATACGCCGGGCTTCTTGTGGAAGAAGACGAGATAAACGGCCAGCTTATATTGAAAGGGGATATCTACCCCATCACCCGGTCGGCGCAAAAGGAAGCTCCGGCAAACAGCAGAATAGGCACTGTAAGCAATACTTACCTGGAAGTTCATATAAACAAGGATACCAATTATATCA
Source organism: Bacillota bacterium (assembly GCA_023424965.1). Classification (GTDB taxonomy): domain Bacteria; phylum Bacillota; class Clostridia; order Acetivibrionales; family JAFADI01; genus JAFADI01. The sequence goes on along the minus strand of JAFADI010000161.1, from coordinate 1,425 downwards.
CCAAAATCATCACAAAGTACATTTCCGAGATCATTCCGGCTTCGGCGGAGCCCTTTGTCTCGGACAACAGCACCACCTATGCCTACAGTGATTTTAACGGCAGCTTCACCATCGATTTACCGGAATACATCGCCAATGACACCGGTAAGGACGTGGAGCCTGCCGAAACAGCCTTGAGCGGGGATGAAAAGGCGGTGGTGGCTAATCTGGACAGGGCATCGGAAAAGATTCCGGTGGATGGGCTGTACAACAACCCCTATGGATTGAAGAAGACAGAGGCGGCATTGTTTGTAGTACTAAAAACAGCAGGAGATTTTGATGCATACAACCAGCTCGGTGAGGATGCAAGGAAGAACTTCCTGAATGACGCCGCCCAGGCCAATATGGGAGAATACCTGGGCTGTGAAGTGGTTCATGCGTTTTTGGTGTTCCAGGGAAAGAAATATGCCCGGGTGGATACCAGCTACAACGCTTTGCCGGAAAGTCTTACAATTACTCCTATGGATGGGGAAAGCGTAAGTATCGTCGTGCAGGACAAGCAAGCCAACACCTACCGGCCCTACAGCGAATAATACAATACTTATCCATCAAGAGCCGAAAGGCTCTTTTTATTGCCTTTCAAAGCCCAGGTAGCGGGTGCCCTGGAAAGTCAGCTTGCCCCTGTCCCCTTCGGCCAGCAGGCCGAATTCACGGCCGGGGATACTGAATTCCATACGATCGCCGCTTTCCACTTCAAAAGTTGCATAGTACCAGGTAGTGGAGGAGGTACCCATATTGTCATTCATTGTATTGGTACTGTGTGAAGTGTCGGAGCGTTTTGTCCGGATGGTGGCGGTGACGGAGAGCACCGGCTGCTTGTTGTTGTGACTCCACTGGGAAATCCCCCGTACAATGGCGAATACGATAAACCCCAACACCACGATGAAAAATAACGGTACGATGGTTGACATTATTGCGAAGCCCGTATCAAAACCCGGTCCAAATCCCATAACTCTTCTCCTCGATTTATATTAAAACCCTAACAGGTATATTGTACATAAAATGATTTTTTCGTGCAACCGAAATTATCCTGCCTGCCGGAATGAACCCGTGGTTTCATATATTCACAGGTGTATCATATAATCCCGTGGAAAGTTGAAAACAAATGGGTTAGACTGAAACTGTATGCAGGATGAATTAGGGTTTATACCGGTTTATGCAGGGGGGGCCATTTACCCGCTGCGGAAATGGAGGTAAAATGGGGGAAAAAGTATTGGATCTTGGAGGATTTACCTATGTATCCTCTGTTGAATTGAAATGGGAGAAGGAAGGGACCCACCGCTATCGTGTGGAGCTGTCCCTGGACGGCGGGCACTGGGTCCGGCATGCCCACAAGGAGGAAGAGGACGTCAAAGGGGCGCTTGTGTGTGAGGTTGTGAATGCCGG
>JAFADI010000108.1 GCA_023424965.1 Bacillota bacterium | reverse complement strand
GGCAATCTTATAGAAGAAATGACGGTGGCGCAGAATATATATCTGAGCTCCCAGGCAAGAAAGAAGGCTAACCTTGTACTGGCTAACGACAAAAAAATCGAATATGCGGCAGGCAGACTTCTGGATTCCATTTCTTCCACCCTGGAAGTCAGCAAGCCTGTGAAAGAATTGTCGTCAGGAGAGAAGCGCATTGTAGAAATTGCAAAGGCCCTGGCGCTTAATCCCCGGATTCTTTTGCTGGATGAAAGCACCGATGCACTGACCCAGGGCCAAAGTGACGAATTGCTGAAAACCGTTAAAAAGATTAAGGAAAAGGACATTTCAATTATATTTGTTTCACACAAAATTCCTGAAATTTATAAGGTAGCGGACCGTATTGCTATTTTTCGCAACGGCAGTTTGGTGGCCTTTTTAGAATCCCATGAAATCAACTTTATAAATTTGCTCAATATTTCTGTAGGAGAAATATACCACAACCGCTACCCCAAGCTGAAGCAAAAGCTGGGCAGAGAAGTCATGCGCGTGGAGTCCTTGAGCTGCTCGCACCTGTTCCGGAATATTTCTTTTTCCCTCCATAAAGGAGAAATTGTCGGCATAGCCGGTCTGGTAGGCTCGGGACGCAGTGCAATTGCCAAGACCATCATGGGTATTTTTAAAAAGACGGAGGGAAACATAATATTAAATGGAGCAAAAGTGGAAATTACTTCACCGCGCAGGGCTCAAGAGCTGGGTATCCGCTATCTTCCGGAAGACCGGCTCAGCCAGGGGATTTTCAGTAATTTTACGGTGGGGGAAAACATCGCCATCTGTCCTCCCGAAGGCCTTAAGCACTTTATCCTCAAACCCAAACAGGAGCTTCAGAACGTACAGGATCTCATTCGCCGGCTGGTAATAAGTCCTTCCTCTCCAAACCAGGACATCCGCACCCTCTCGGGCGGCAATCAGCAAAAAACACTTTTTGCCCGTATTATGTCGGGGAAATCAATGGTTTCCATCATGGATGAGCCCACAAAGGGAATTGATACAGGAACGAAAGTGGAAATATATAACCTGCTCAATGATTTTGCTGCGAAAGGGCATGCGATTCTTCTCATATCCTCGGATATTTATGAATTGATGGGTATGAGCGACCGCATTTTGATACTGTACAATGGATGCTTTGTAAAAGAGCTTCAAAAAGAAGAATTTACCTCTCAGAAAATTTATTATTACGCCACAGGCACATCGGATATAGAATAGCATCATTACCCGCAACGTTTTTATCATGGAACAAGCCTCCTGGAGAGGCCTGTCCTTTCCGTGTGGGAAAACAGCAGGATGGAATATTCACTTAAAATTCCTAAAACGCTTTACTGTCTCCCAGCAGTACAGGGATGGTTTTGAGAATAATCTTCAAATCGTAAAAGAAGCTTCGTTCCCTGATGTATTTGAGGTCCAGGCTGACCATTTCATGAAAGCCGATGTTGTTCCTCCCGCTTACCTGCCACAGGCCGGTAATGCCGGGTTTCACAGACAGCCTCAAGTCGTGCCAGCTTCCGTATACCAGTACTTCTCTCGGCAGCGGAGGTCTTGGTCCCACAAGGCTCATATCTCCTTTGAGCACGTTAAGGAGCTGGGGCAGTTCGTCAATGCTGGTTTTCCGGATGATCCTTCCCACCCTGGTTATACGGGGGTCGTTCTTCATTTTGAACATGTGTCCCTTCACTTCATTTTTGTCCTGCAGTTCATTTAACAACGCCTCTGCATTCACCACCATGGAACGGAATTTGTACATGCTAAAATGCCTGCCTTTTTGTCCGAGCCTGCTCTGGGCAAAGAAGACAGGTCCGGGAGAGCCGAGTTTGATTGCCACCGCTGTAGTGAGAAATACTGGAGAAAGCAAGAGGAGGCCTAAAGAAGCGGCAAAGATGTCAAAAAGCCTTTTTGCAACAAGGTATTTTGTAGGTACGTTGTAATTGATGGATTTTATACCTACGATGTTTTCAACTCTGGACTGTAATTGCATTTCAGTCATAAATAATCCTCCTTCCGTTATATCATTCTATAGATGCTCTCCTTTTCATTTTCGAGGATGAGGCTGGGATTGCCGTCGAAAAGCTTATCCGCATATTCCGAATTTGTCCACCGGCGCACCTTCCGGTAGGCCTGGAGGTACCATTCGGCATAATCCCTGGCACAGTGCGCATCGGAGGCCACAAAGTGCGCCATTTTCTGGTCAATGAGCATTTTGGCATAGTCCTTTACGGTTTTCCCGTAAGCCCCGGTAATACTTCCTGCGTCCACCTGCATCAGGCAGCCCCTTTCAAGCAGGTCCACGAATATCCTGAAATCCTTCAATATATTCATATTCCTCTCCGGATGGGCGATAATAACCGTAATCCTCTGGAGCTGGAGCTTATAGATGATTTCATAGGTGTATACCGGTATGGATTCATAAGGCAGCTCAAGCAATATGTAGTTTGACCGGTTCAGCCGGAGTATTTTCTTTTCCTGGATAAGCTTATCCAGAAAAGGATCGATAAAAACCTCACAGCCCACTTTGAGAGTGATATCCATTTCCCAGGCCCTTTCCACCAGGTCAAGGAAGGGGTCCAGAATTCCTTCCAGCTGGAACAGGTTTTCCTGGTAGTGGGGAGTGGCAAGTATTGTTTTTATTCCGAGCGCTTTCGCCTGCTTGAGCATTTTCATGGATTCTTCAAGCGTGGGGGCTCCATCGTCCAAACCGTATATCAAATGACTATGCATGTCTATCATAAATTACCTTCCTGACACTTTGAATTTTTTAAACCAGCCCTTGCGGAATTTTCTGACCAAACCGTGGTCGTCATAGTGGTTGGTATAGAGCCTGTAGTAGTTTTTGTCCATCTTATTGAGTACCACTCCCACGATCCTTGCACCTACCTGCTCCAGTTGAGCCTTTGCAGTTTTTGCGTGCCGGTAGTCCAGGTGGTTGGATTTTATGACCAGAAGGGCCCCGTCCGATGCCGCCCCGATGATAGCCGCATCGATATGCTTTCCCACCGATGGAGAGTCGATGATGATCATGTCGAAGCTTTCCTCAAGGATTTCCAGAAGGCCAAGGAACCTCTCCGTGGAAATAATGTCGACGGAACTGGGCGGTTTGGGGCCGCAGGGGATAAAATAAAAATTTTCAAGGTTGGTGCTGTTGATGATTTCATCCAGGGTTGCATTCCCCGTAAGGTAATTTGTCAGCCCCAGAAAATTGTTGCTGCCAAGGTGCTTAACCAGCATCGGCTTGTGAAGGTCGGCGTCCAGCAGCAAAACCTTTTGACCCGACCTGGCGAAGGAGATGCAGAGGTTTATACAGGTGGAGGTTTTCCCCTCGCCGTAACCGCTGCTGGTGACGACCAGTTTCTTGAGTTTTTGCTTAAGCCCGTAGTACTGGAGATTGGTTTTTAATACCCGGTAAGCCTCTTCAATGTTGGTACAGGGTTCAAGTGCTATATTAAAGGTTGTTTGCGGCATAAGTGACTCCCCCTAAATCTTAAAATCAGGTATGGTTCCTGTAACTGTCAGCCCGAGATGTTTTTCCACGTCCTCCGGAGTTCTGATAATGTTGTTGCCGCGGTGGAGCACAACTAAAAATCCGATGGAAAGCAGCAGGGCCAGAATAAATGTGGAGATCACGGCAATGATCCTGCCTGCAATGAAAGGCCTGGCGCCCGTGGGTCTGTTGAGCACAGTCACGTGGCGGGCATTTGAAATCATTGAGGATTTCTCATAGAGAACAAGGGGCAAAACCGCTGCAATTCTTTCGGAGGAAGCCTTGTCCGGATACCTGACCTTTATGTCAAGTACATTGGAATTGGCCAGCGCCCTGGTTTCAATCTGGGCGGAAAGCTGGACGGGAAACACACCTTTCAGACCAAGCTTGTCGATGAGGCCTTCTGCGAACATGCTGCTTTTGATAATCTGAGCATAATTCTCCACAAGGCTCCGGCTGGCAAGCATATCGGAGTAGGTTATTTCCTCTCCTGCTTCAAAGTTTTTATTCGATATATAGAGAGTAGTACCCGATTCATACTGGACTGGTATCAACACGAAAAGAACCATCGCTACCAATGCGGTACAAACAAATGAAAATAAAAGTACTCCCCACAGCTTTTTAAAAATTAAAGCATAAAATTTGGTCGTAGCCATACAAAAACTCCCAGGTTTTTTATTCATTGTTTACCCCCACAGCCCACATGGTAAACAGGATGATTCTGGAACCTCCAAAAAAATTCATCACTCTTTTATTCTCACGCATATTATGTTTATAAAAAGTGCCGCAGGGGTAAAGTATATCTCAAGATAAAGAGTTTGGAAGAAGGAAGAGGGGTGTGAAAATGACAGTAAGAAAGGCTATTATACCGGCAGGCGGACTGGGAACACGCTTTCTGCCCGCAACGAAGGCACAGCCGAAGGAAATGCTTCCCATTGTGGACAAACCTACGATTCAATATATTGTCGAGGAAGCCATTGCAGCAGGCATTGAAGACATCATCATCATTTCCGGCAGGAACAAGAGAACCATTGAGGACCATTTCGACAAGTCCTATGAGCTTGAGGAAGAGCTTAAGAAAAAGGGGGATCAGAACCTTTTAAACCTTGTTTTGGATATATCCAATCTTGTAAATATACACTATATAAGGCAAAAGGAGCCGAGGGGATTGGGGCACGCCATCCTTTGCGCAAGGACCTTCATCGGAAATGAGCCCTTTGCGGTGCTCCTGGGAGACGATATCGTCGACTCGGAGGTCCCATGCATCAAGCAGCTGATGGATGTCTTCGACCAGTATAAGACCACGGTGCTGGGGGTGCAGAGCGTTCCCAGGCATATGGTATCGCAATACGGCATTGTCGGGGGCAGCAAGGTTGAAGATAAAATATACAAGGTAAGGGATATGGTTGAAAAGCCGGAAATAGATAAAGCTCCCTCTGAAACAGCCATCCTGGGAAGGTATGTCATAACCCCCGAAATATTTAAGCACCTGGAAAGGACCCCTCCCGGGAAAAGCGGGGAAATCCAGCTTACAGACGCGTTGAAGAGCCTTATGCAGGAAGAGGCCATGTATGCCTTTGAATTTTCCGGAAAAAGGTACGATGTGGGAAACAAATTGGGGTTTCTCCAGGCTACCGTGGAATTCGCACTGAAGCGGGAAGACCTGAACAAGGAGTTTATGGAGTATATGAAAAAAATCTGCAGCGAAGGCTACTGCAGCTTGTAAAATACCAGAAATAACCCCCGTGGGGATCTCTCCACGGGGGTTATTTTGTTATTTCAACAGGTTCAGCAAAATATCGATGATGTTCAGCCTTATAAAGTTAATGTCGTTCAGGGCGTATCTTCCGTCAGGCCTTCTGCCTTCGATGGGCAGGTCGATGCCGGGTTTGTCTGTGGCAGGATCGATAAACGCCACACAGAGGGTATACTTCCCCGATTTGAGGCTTTCCGGTATCGAAAGGCGGTATGAGGTTTTGATTTCACCGGGCAGCCAGGTGCGGATATCATCGTTGGTCAGGCTCCTTGCTACGATCTTGCCGGAGGCATCGGACAGGGACAGTTCCAGAGGCCATTTGTAATAGAAGGGTGCCACGCCTTTGTTAAGCCAGGTCATATTGACGGTGAGGCTGTTTCCGGGCGTGATAAAATTTTCATGGCTTATGGATTTCAGTACAAACCGGTAACCCATTTTATTGAGCACCCGGTTGAAGTTTTCCTGGAGACCGGTGCCGGGAGGCTGTACCGCCGGGGAAGAGGGACCGAGCCAGCTGACATGGCTGTCTTCGACTTCCCGCAGGGTCTGTTCCAGGTTGTAATCCCTTAAAAACTCAAGGCCCGGGTATCTGGCAAATTCTCCTCCCGAGGGGGCCTGCATCCAATAGCCGGGCATGGAGGGGTGGACTTCCCCCGTGAGATCATCCCGGTAACCCTTCTCTATGTAATCGATGAACAGGTCATAGGTGTGCTCGGGATCTCCGAAAGAGTCGTTGTAAAGACCCATGCCGTTATCCCGGGCTATCTTGAAGGGCCTGCGCATGAACAGGAATTTCTCGGTAAAAGCCTTGATATAATGGGATACATACTGGTCGGAGATTGTTGCGGGAGGGAAGGGAATGGTGAAGCCTCTCCCTTTCCAGGTGTGGAATTCTCCCCAGTGCCCAAGGCTGCCTATGGCGACAAAAGGAATGAGGCTGTCGGTGTTGTAGCGTTCTGCAAGGGCGTTAATCAGCTTCTCGTGGTAGGAAATCAGCTTGGGATTTGCATAATTGGGGCTGAAGCCTTTGCCGTAAGGCGTATCGTATCTTGTTCCGTCTCCGCCGATTTCATCGTACAGCCATTTGGGGATGTCCATATGCTGCCTTTCACCGGGGTAATCCATGTTCAGCCTGAAAATTATGTTTACGCCCCTGTTTCTCCAATAGGCAAATTTGTTGTTTGCCTCCAGGGTATTGAAGGCATACCTGCCTTTTTCCGGCTCAAGCTCCGCCCAGGTGGCGTTGATGTAAACCAGGCGGTGCGGCTGCTGGTAAGGGCCTCCGTTGGCCCAGGGAGCCCATCCCATAAAAGGATTGTTTAAAATTTCACCCGTTTCTACAGGATAAAAGTCCTGCTTTTCAGGTTTGGCCGCCACCAGAGCGATGGTGAACGAAAATACGGCCACAACCGAAAAAACCAGTACGAGAATGCGTTTCGTCCATTTCAGTATCAATGCGATCCACTCCTTTCATCAGAATCTACCAGCATATATGGCAATGGAAGTATTCAATATGCATCTGCAAAAAACTCATGTTTACTATTGATACCAACTTATCCATGCCTTTAATACATAAAAAAAGCCCTCCCGGTAGCCGGGAGGGTCGGAGTTTATAGTAGAGTTTATTTTCAGGATACCTCTTTATTTAACGATGAAGATAATATCCTTTGCTGCGGTTACAGAGCCTTTTGAATTGGATACCGCCTGCAGTTTTATGGTGCCGGCCTTTGCGCCGGGGGACACAACCATCTTGCCTGTGGCGGAATTTAAGGTGACGCCTTCCACCGGGGCACTCATGGACCAGGTGACGGTTTCACCCGCCATGGTATTGGAATCCTGGTCTTTTATCGTAGCCGTGTAATCGGAATAGGTCACGCCGGATTTGGGAATCTCCACGTAGGTGGATCCTTTGATGTCCAGGGTGGTAACTACCGGGTCGGGCTTTGCAAAGAGAACCAGCTCTTTCGTTGCCGCAACGGAGGGGGCGGAATTTGAAGTGACCCGGAGAACGATTCTCGCCTCCTGCACCGTGGTTCCCACCACCAGCTTACCGGTGCCGGAGTCCAGTGTCACACCGCTGGCCGAAGAGTCCAGGGACCAGGTAACGGTCTGACCCGCCATGGTGTTGGAATCCTGGTCTTTGATTGTAACCATATAATCGGAATAGGTCACGCCGGATTTGGGAATCTCCACGTAAGTGGAGCCTTTGATGTCCAGGGTGGTAACTACCGGGTCAGGTTTTGCAAAGAGAACCAGCTCTTTCGCTGCCGTGACAGCAGGTTTGGAATTGGAGGTAACCCGCAACGTTATCCTGGATTCTCCGGCTGTGGTATCCACTACAAGCTTGCCTGTGCCGGAATCAAGGGTGACACCGGCAGCGGGGGTATCCAGGGACCAGGTAACGGTTTCACCCGCCATGGTATTGGAATCCTGGTCTTTTACCGTAGCCGTGTAATCAGAATAAGTCACTCCGTTCTTGGGAATCTGTACATAGGCGGATCCACTGATTTCCAGGGAGGTGACTACCGGCCCCGGTTTTGCAAATATCGTCAGTTCCTTGGTTGCCGTGACGGCAGCGTTGGAATTGGAGGTGGCCCTCAGAATAATTTTGGATTCTTTGGCAGCCGTACCTACCACCAGTTTACCTGTGCCGGAATCCAGCGTGATGCCGTCGGCAGGGGTATCGAGGGACCAGGTGACGGTTTCACCGGCCATGGCCGCAGAATACTGGCTCTTTACGGAAGCTTTATAGTCGGAGTATGTCACACCGGTTTTGGGGATCTCCACATAGGTTGCTCCGGTTATCTCCAGAGAGCCCGCCTGTGAGGCCTCCTGCGCAAGGGTGACTGCCTTTGAAGCCGTGAGGGAAGGAGAATTTTCCGAAACAGCTTTTATGCGGATGTTTCCGGCCAGAGCTCCGGCGGCTA
>JAFADI010000094.1 GCA_023424965.1 Bacillota bacterium | reverse complement strand
ACAAATACCTTCACGACCAGATACAAAACCTGTTCAATTCCCGCCAGGATATTGAAGAGGTGCGGTTTTTCGTACCCTCCGCCCGGAAGGAATTTTTCATTTCAAAGAAATACGGGAAAGTAAGCGTCAATTACGACGTAGACCGGCAAAATACCGAATGGTTCAAAAACGTGACCCTGGGGAAATTCTTCAGGTATGTGGAAACAGGTCTGGGACATTCGGCCGAAGAAATCGAATCGGAAAGAGACAAAGTCTTTTTTACTTTCCGCAGAGCGCTGATCAACATTGCGGACCAGAAAACCCTTGCGGTGGTTTCCATCACCTTCAACCACTCCATGATGGAGAAAATCAACTGGAATGAATATGGACAGAGGGGAGAAGTATTGACCCTGTTCGATAAGGACAACCGGCTCTTTTACTGCAGTGAACCGGGGCTGGCGGAGGCGGGGGAAATCCGGGGGATGTTCGGCGGCATTCCGGCGGAAGCCACCAGCGGAAGCTTCAACCTGAAAATAAATGACAAGAACTATATCGTGGTATACAACTCACCGGCCGAGAGCGAGTGGAAAGCGGCCAAGCTGCTGCCCATCGACACGCTGAACCAAAAAGTCCGGCAAATCAGGAATATCAGCCTGCTGATGGGAATCTTATTTGTAAATATATTTGTGGCTGTCATCATTTTCAGCTCCAACATCATCACCGGGTCCCTGCACAGGCTTTCAAAGCACATGGACAAAGTGGGCAAAGGAAATTTCAAAACCAAGGCGCAGATCGTGGGAAGCGACGAAACCGCCCAACTGGCGGAAAAGTTCAACTTCATGGTGGAGCAGATCGACGGGCTGGTGAACGAAAAATATCTTGCCCAAATCAGTGAAAAGACGGCCCAGGTAAAAGCCCTGGAGGCCCAGATCAATCCCCATTTTCTTTACAACTCCCTCCAGGCCATCGCGTCGAAGGCCGTCCTGAGCGGGAACAAGGACATCAGCAGGATGATTGAGGCGCTGGCCCACAGCTTCCGGTACTGCATAAAGGGCGGGGACATGGTCAAGGTGGCCTCGGAGATAGAGCATATCAACAACTACCTGATTCTGCATAAAGCCAGGTTTGAGGACCGGTTGGCGGTGGAAATCATCGTGGAGGATGGAACGCCGGAGGTAATGATTCCCAAGCTGTCCATCCAGACCCTGGTGGAGAACTCCATCAAACATTGCATCGAACATATTACCGGCACCGTCACCATTAAAATACACACGTACCTTGATTCCGGCAGGGTCATCATCCGGGTGGCGGATAACGGGCCGGGAATACCGGAGGAAAGGCTCCGGGAGATCCGGAAGGAATTTGACGGCACCGCCTGGGACGAAAGTCCGGGAGCGGGAATCGGGCTGAAAAACCTCAACGCCAGATTGAAGCTGCTGTATGACAATGCCGCCAGCCTGGAATTGAAAAGCAGCCTGCAAACAGGTACGGAAATAAAAATTATTTTACCTTTCAGGGACAGGGGAGGCGCCGAGGATGTACAAAGCTCTGATCATTGATGATGAAAAACCTGTGCGGCAGGTGATCAAAGCCCTGGGAATGTGGCAGGAAATGAATGTGGAACATGTCTTTGAGGCCTTTGAAGGGGAAAGTGCGCTGGAAATTATGCGGCAAAGCATCCCGGAAATTGTTTTTGTGGATATGAAAATGCCCAACATGAATGGCGTGGAGTTCTTGAAGATGGCGGTGAAGGAGTTTCCCGGATGCAAATATATTGTGATCAGCGGGTACGAGGATTTCGAGTATACCAAGCAGGCCATCAACGCCAAGGTTCTGGACTATTTGCTGAAACCGGTGAACGAGGAAGAACTGAACAAGGTGCTGCGCAGTGCGGTGGATGAACTGGACCGGGAAAAAGAGCAAAAAATAGAGAGCATAAGAAAAGGAATTGAGAAAAACGTATCCATCCCTCTGGCCAGGGAAAGGATCATCACCATCGTGCTGGAAAGTGACGGACAGGTAGCCTTAAGCGGCGAGGAGAAGAAGATACTGGGGATATCCGATGGCTGCGGGTATTATGGCGCGGCGGTTTTTAACATACTCAACCTGGAGCAGGTATGCGGCAGCACCTTCAAGGGAGATAAACAGGCGGCCTTTTTCGGTATCATCAATGTTATCAATGAGGAGGCCTCTTCCTGGAGCCGTGGTTTTAGCTTTAAAAACGGCTCTGCCGGCAACGAGGTCATTCTGGTAATCATGGCCTCCGGTGCCGGAGAAGAAGACTTTGAACAGGAGGTTACGGAGAAAACCGGCAGAATCATCCGAAAGCTTGAGGAATTGTTCGGTACCTACTGCATCGCAGGTATAGGGAAGATCGTCCGGGACTTCGACCTGCTGCAAAAATCCTACCAGACTGCCCTTGAAATCCTGCACAACGTCAACATCCTCCACTGTAAGGAGAAGGTCTTCACCAAGTGGGACAGTGAAAGCAAGAACAAGAGAATTTCCATGATGGATAAAAGGGATATGCTGATATACGCTTTTGAGAGCGGGAGCATGGAATATGTGCGCAGCATCATCAACGAGTACTTCGACAACATCCGGGCACAGGGGTATTTGAGCAGTGAAGACCTGTACAAAACGGCAATGGAGTTTATCCTGATCATTGAAAACATCACCGAGCAACTGGGGATTTCCGAAATAAACAGCCATGACAGGATACTGGGAAATGCCAGGGCGGTCAAGTCTTTCACCCACCTGGAGGAACTGGGGGAATTTGTGTTCAGGGTGGTTGAGCAGTTGTTCGGCTGTGTAAAGTTGAACCTGAAGGCCAGTGAGAAGACAAACCTGTACGAGATAAGGGATTACATCCACAAGAACTTCAATAAGGAAATCAAGCTGAGCTTTTTTTCCAGCCAATACTATGTCAGCAAGGAATACCTTTCGAAGCAGTTCAAGGCGGAGTTCGGATACGGCATTTATGAATACGTCCTCAAGGTGAGGATGAAAAAGGCGGAAGAGATGATCACCGGCACCGACGTCAAAATCCAGCAGATATCGGATTACCTGGGCTACAAGGACAAGAACTACTTCAGCAAGGCCTTTAAAAACTATTTCGGGAAATACCCGTCGGAGTACAGGGGGAAGGAATAGGGCCAAAGACTTCATTTTATTCCATAGGATTGTTCATTTTATTGCATTTATTTAGAAACAGGGCCTCGGTATAATAAAGCATGAACTCAAACATATCAAAGGAGGCTAGGCTATGAAAAGAATTATTTCCATTCTCATCAGTGTGGTGTTGCTGGTTGGCCTGATGGCGGGGTGCGGAAGCAGCGGCGGTACGGACCCGGCCAAGAGCGGCGGTGAGACGCCGGAAAAAAGCAGTGCCGGCAAGAGCGATACGGAGAAGAAGCCGGTGACATTGAAAATGCTTTTTTACAGCCCTGAACTGACAGAACAGTACAACGACATGAAGCAGGCCTATAACAAAGAAACGGGAAATACGCTGGACATCACCGTCCTTCAGACGGACTTCACCACCGTCCTCAACTCAAAGCTGAATTCAGGGGATATTCCCGATGTGTTTATGAGCAGCGCCTATGCGGACAATATGACATATAAGGACTACTACTATGAATTGACAAACGAAAGCTTTATCAAGGACCTGGAGCCAAGCTCTCTGGTAGGGGTAACCCTTGACGGCAAAATCACCGGGTATCCCATGATCGTGCAGGCCCATTCCTATATTTACAATAAAAAAATATTTGCCGATGCCGGAATCACCACTCTTCCCACGACGATAAAGGATTATGAGGAAGCCTGCAAAAAGCTGCAGGAAAAAGGTATACAGCCTTTTGCCACCGGCTTCAAGGAATTCTGGGTACTGCCCCAGACCGCATGGCAGGTCCTGGGCCCCATAAAAGACAGCTATGGCGGCGACTATGCCAAGCTGGTGGAGCAATTGGACAGCGGCGGCGTGAAGTTCAGCGGGATGAAGGAAATGAACAACGTTTTTGACATGCTGGACCTGATCAAAAAGTATGGGGGCTCCAAGCCCATGGAATCCGACTTCAACGACCAGTGCAGCCTGTTTGCCTCCGGCAAGGTGGCGATGATCCACCAGGGGACCTGGGCGGAAGACACCATCCGGAAAACAAACCCCGACATTGACATGGGCTTTTTGGCAGGACCTACAGGAGACCAGTCCGAAAAAGCGGGCATCATGTACGATTCCAATCAAACCCTACGAATTGCCAAGGATTCCAAAAATGTAAAAGACGCCGTTGCATGGCTCAACTGGCTTACTACCTCGGAATACGGCAAGAAGTGGCTTCCTGAGAAGATCAAGCAGTTGTCTCCCATCAAGGGCGTGGCAGCCCCCAAAACCCAATTGGCGGAAGACACGGTGAAGCTGCTGGGTGAAGGAAAGCCTGCCTACACCTGGTTCTACACAAGGTTCCCCACCGGCGCCGAGCAGGGCCTGGGAACCATTCTCCAGGGCTATTGTGCCGGAGGAAAAACCAGGGAGCAGACCCTGGGCGAGCTTGACGCATACTATCAGAAACTCATCAAGGGTGCAAAATAACCTGTACACAGCGATATAGCGTCATAGAAGACGCTAAGCGGCGTCTTCACCTGCGAACTATATAAGTGCTTAAAATTTGACCGGATAAGGCCACTGCTTTTCCGGTCAAATTTTCAAAATGTAAAATTGAACTTGCAGTGCTGTTGAAAGGATGGTATGGAGTTGTCAACGAAAAAAATAAATCATAAAACCAATCTGGAGTTTCTGGGCTTTACCATTCCGGCGGTCATCGCAATTCTGCTTTTTGTGGAGATTCCTTTTATCATGAGCGTGGCCTATTCTTTTACCCGGTGGAATGGATTGGACCGGGCGCCTAAATTTATCGGCCTGGAAAATTATATTGAACTGCTGACCGACGATAAGGTGATGGTGGAGGCGTTGATTTTTACTTTCGTATTCACCCTTTTCTTCGTGGTGGCGGTAAACGTAATCGCCCTGCTGCTGGCCCTGGTGCTGGACAGCAAAATCTTCGGAAGGAACGCCTTCCGGGCTGCCTTCTATATTCCAAACATCATAAGCCTCATCGTCATCGGCTACATATGGAGGTTCATCTTCTCAAACGGCTTTGAATCCCTGGGCAAATTGACGGAGGCGGGAATTTTCCAGCTGAGCTGGCTTGGAGACGGAAAAATGGCCTTTATCAGTGTGATCCTGGTGTCGGTATGGCAGGCCACGGGCTTTTATATGGTGATTTATATCGCCGGGCTGCAAACGGTGCCCAGGGAGCTTGTGGAAGCCGCAACCATCGACGGGGCCGGAAGTGTGAAGCGCTTTATTTCCGTAGTGTTTCCCCTCATCATGCCTTCGGTTACCGTTTGCGTTTTTTATGCAATTTCCAATGGGTTTAAGATCTTCGACATTATTCTCAGCCTTACCTTCGGTGGGCCGGGAACGGCCACCACCAGCATTGCCCTGGACATCTACAAGACGGCCTTCAACGACAACCGGTTCGGCTATGGGGCGGCAAAGTCCGTATTGCTGTTTGCCATCATATTGGCCGTGACGGTATTCCAGCTTACCATTTTCAAAAAAAGGGAGGTGGAGGTATGAGAAACAGAATGATCAACGGCGTTTTCACGCTGCTCCTGCTGCTGGCGGCGTTGCTGTACCTCTACCCCCTGTTCCTCGTCGTCATAAATTCCATGAAATCCTTTTCCGAGGTCATGACCAATGTCATCGCCCTGCCGGGCGGAATCAGCTTTGAGAACTATATAAAAGCCATTGAGCTGATGGAGTATCCCCGCCTGTTTTTAAATACGCTGATCGTGACGGTCCTGGGGGTGACCGGAGTGGTGTTGTTAAGCGCCATGGCGGGCTACAAGCTTTCACGCACGAAAACAAAGCTCAGCTGGATTGTCTTTATTCTATGCATTGCGCCCATGATGATTCCCTTTCATTCTTTCATGATCGCCCTGGTAAAGGTCGCAAAAAGCCTTCACCTGATAAACTCCATCTATGGACTGAGTGTTATTTACTGGGGGTTGGGCATCCCTCTGGCCCTGTTCATGTACCACGGCTTTGTAAAAACGGTGCCGGTGGAGCTGGACGAATGTGCCGTCATCGACGGATGTTCCCCTTTGCGGAAGTTCTTCAGCATCATATTTCCACTGCTCACGCCCGTCACTGTTTCCACCATCGTGATCAACGCCATGTGGATGTGGAACGACTTTCTTCTTCCCCTGCTGATGCTGAGCGGGGAGCAGAAGCACAAGACCTTGCAGATTGCCGCCTACAGCTTTTTCGGGCAGTACAAGGTGGAATGGCATTTTGCCATGGCCGGGGTTATGCTGACAATTATTCCTGCCATTATTTTTTACCTCGCGCTGCAGAAGTACATCATCAAGGGGATGGTGGCAGGCGCAGTCAAGGGCTGACGGAGAAATAGTTCAACAGGTATGCAAAAGAACCATTCAAAAAATTTTGCTGGGAGGAAATGACCTATGAAGTTTACAGATGGATATTGGGATGTCAGGGAGGAATACAGCATTGCAAATCCCACGGAAATACGGGACATAAGCATAGAGGCTGGCCGTGTGAGCGTCTATGCCACATGCAGGGCGGTAAAACACAGGGGGGATACGCTGAACGCACCCTTGCTTACGGTGCAGTACAGCTCACCATTGCCGGATGTCATAGGGGTAAAGATAATGCATCACCAGGGACGGAAAAATCCAGGTCCGGAGTTTGTGCTCAATGCAGACAGGGAGCTGGAGACTGATATTTATGAAAATGATGACGAAGTGTGCTTCAGCAGTGGTAAGTTGAGCGCCTCCATCAGGAAAAAAGAGGGCTGGAAGATTGATTTCAGCTATGATGGAAGGCGCATAACGGGAAACTCGCCCAAAAGTACCGGGTATATAAAGGCGCGGGATAAAGGGAATTATGTCCGTGAGCAATTGGACCTGGGGGTGGGCGAATGCGTTTACGGCCTGGGAGAACGGTTTACTCCCTTTGTAAAGAACGGACAGGTGGTGGACCTGTGGAATGAGGATGGGGGCACATCCAGTGAGCAGGCCTATAAGAATATTCCTTTTTACATCACCAATAAGGGCTATGGCGTGTTTGTAAACCATCCGGAACGTGTATCCTTTGAGGTGGCCTCCGAAAATGTGTCGAAGGTCCAGTTCAGTGTAGAGGGTGAAATACTGGAATATTACATCATCGGGGGAGACAGCCTGAAGGAGGTGCTGCAGAACTACACCCGGCTCACGGGAAAGCCTTCGCTGCCTCCTGCATGGTCCTTCGGACTGTGGCTCACCACTTCCTTCACCACGAGCTATGATGAAACCACCGTAAGCAGCTTTGTCGACGGAATGAAGGAAAGGGATATTCCGCTCCATGTTTTCCACTTCGACTGCTTCTGGATGAAAGAATACCAGTGGTGTGACTTCCGCTGGGACAAGGACGTGTTTCCCGACCCCCAGGGCATGCTCCGGAGGTTTAAAAGCAAAGGGCTGAAAATATGCGTGTGGATCAATCCCTATATCGCACAAAAATCATACCTTTTCCAGGAGGGAATGGAAAAGGGTTATCTTGTAAAAACCCGGAACGGAGATGTATGGCAGTGGGATAAATGGCAGGCGGGAATGGGCCTTGTGGATTTTACCAACCCCGCGGCGGTGGACTGGTTCAAAGGAAAATTGAAGCTGTTGCTGTATATGGGGGTTGATTGTTTCAAAACGGACTTTGGAGAGAGGATACCTCTGGAGGTCGCCTATCACGACGGCTCGGATCCGGCAAAGATGCACAACTACTACACCTACCTCTATAATAAAGCAGTTTTTGAATTGCTGGAGGAAGTCCGGGGATCCGGGGAAGCGGTTCTTTTTGCACGGTCTGCCACGGCGGGAGGGCAGAAGTTTCCGGTCCATTGGGGCGGGGACTGCTCCGCCACCTATGAATCCATGGCTGAGAGCCTCAGGGGAGGGCTATCCCTCTCGCTGTCGGGCTTTGGCTTCTGGAGTCACGATATCAGCGGATTTGAGAAGACCGCTTCACCGGATGTTTATAAAAGGTGGGTTGCTTTCGGCATGCTTTCCACCCACAGCAGGCTCCACGGAAACGAATCCTACCGGGTACCCTGGCTTTTTGACGAGGAATCGGTGGAGGTGCTGCGTTTCTTCACAAAACTCAAATGCACCTTGATGCCCTATCTTTTCGGAGCGGCGGTGGAAGCCTCCACAAAGGGCATTCCGGTGATGAGATCCATGGTGCTCGAGTTCCCGGAAGATCCCACCTGCAGCTATCTTGACCGCCAGTACATGCTGGGGGACTCTCTGCTGGTTGCACCTATCTTCAATAAGGAGGGGATTGCCTCCTATTACCTGCCCAAAGGGAACTGGACCAATTTTTTGACGGGAGAAAAGGTGGAGGGAGGACGCTGGATCGAGGAAAAACACGGCTACAGGAGCATACCCTTATTTGTAAGGCCCAATTCCATTCTCGCACTGGGCGGTGTGGACACAAAGCCGGACTATGACTATGCCCACGGAGTTGATTTCCGCATCTGCGGACTGGAGGAAGGCTGCAGTACCCGGGCAGCTATTTTCAACACCGGGGGAGAGTACGAAATGGAAATTACGGCTACCCGTTCGGAAAATAAAATCCGCATTGATGTAAATGGAGCCCAAAAGCCTTTTAGCATCAGCCTTACAGGCATACAGGAAATCCGGCTGGTCCAGGACGGGCAAGTTCTCCAGGGGACCACGGGCGTGAAGATTGTTCCCCGGGGTGATGCAAGACATTTTGAACTGGAGCTTCCATAAGCATTGTACAATATAATTCCTCACAGGTGAAATTATATAAATTGGATATAAGCGAATCCGCAAAAACTTCATGAAGAAAAATCATGAAGTTTTTTGCTTTTAGGAGGCATTTATGTAAATAATTCTTATAATTCTGTCAATACTATTAACAAATATGCTTATTTTTTATACACCATACATTTGGAGGGATTTTATGAAAAGAAAAGTAATTGCGCTGGTTGTTCTAGCCATTGTCTTCTCAGGTTTTATCGGACTGACCGGTTTTGATAGCAAGAGTGCAACGGCAGCACCCATGTTTCAGAGAGTCAACTATGTGAATGCGACAGTTACGGCCAGTACCTTGAACGTAAGGCAGGGCCCGGCCGTATCCTATCCTATTGTGTGCACATTGACACAGGGACAGACGGTAAAAGTATTCGGAAAACTGGGAAACTGGTATGCCATCTATGATCCGGCAAAAGGCTGTGTCGGCGCTGCCGATTCAAGATATCTGAAAGCAGCGGGAACGGCAACACCACCGGCAACAACGCCAAAAACCACCACCCCTGCTCCATCTACCAAGACTACACCGAAAACACCTACACCCAGTACCGGAACTCAAACGCCTACACCGGGCACCACTACGCCCAACACCACGACACCTTCAGGTGTCTCACAGGAAGAGCAGCAGCTTCTCGAGCTCATCAATGCCGAGCGTTCAAAAGCGGGTATAGCTCCTCTGGCATTTGATATGGAACTGATGAAAGTAGCAAGGCTGAAGGCCAAAGATATGGTGGACAACAACTATTTCTCCCACCAGTCTCCAACCTATGGTTCACCCTTTGATATGATGAAGCAGTTTGGAGTTTCTTTCAAGACCGCCGGTGAGAACCTCGCAGGCAATCAAACGCTGGAAGGCGCGGTAAAAGCCTGGATGAATTCCGAGGGTCACAGAAAAAATATTTTAAACGGCAACTTTAATTATACGGGTATAGGAATCGTACCGAGTCCTACCTACGGAAAAATACTTGTGCAGCAGTTTATCGGCAAATAAGCATAGCCCCAAAGCAAAAAGCACCTGCATTCTTAACGGAATGCAGGTGCTTTTATTCTGATGTTTACGAATTACCCCCTACAATAACCTTTAATTGCTTTTTTAACGCCAGCCTCCCGCGGATTTCTCTCTCTTCAGCCGATTTCTGCTGCTCCAGGAGATCTTCCCGGATTCTGTGCAAACCAATATTCAATGCATCTGAAAGCACCATGAGCTTTTTCAAATACAGATCATCGCTGCCATAGCTTCCAAGCCCCAAGCCTTCATTAATTGAGATGATCGACGTTATTGCGGAATCAAGCTTTTCATCAAGTACGATTGTAGCAGTATCAGTTTCCGGAGCATTTTCTGTGACGGGATCATTTTTCTTTGGATATGGCTCTAAAAGGCTCTTTCCTTTCTTGCTGATCATTTACGATTACTCCATTTGAAGAATACCACTGAGTAGATACCCTGAAATGCGGGGCTTTAAACAAATTTGTAAAAATATGTATTGGAAAACATGGGTGTTAAAAGCCCGGCTCAACCTGAAACTTTTTGCCCTTGAGGTAATTGAGAGGGCCGGCGCCGGTTTTGAAATCGAATACAAGCTTATAAGCCCACAGGGCCTGATATTTGGACTTCATCGAACGGTTGAAGGAGTTGCTTCCGTATTTGCCGTCTCCAACGATGGGGTGCCCCATATAAGCCAGGTGAGCCCTGATCTGGTGAGTGCGGCCGGTTACCAGTTCCACTTCAAGCCTGCTGGTTTCACCTTCGGCGCTTAAAACCCTGTAGCGGGTGATGATCTCCTGGGAATTCCTCGAGGGTTCCGGGTGGATGTAGACCCTGCTTTTTTTCTCGTCCTTTTCAAGATAAGCCTTGAGTTCATCCCTGGCTTTGGGCATTTGCCCCTGCACAAGGCATAAATAGTATTTGCGTATTTCCTTGGACTTTATTTTTTCAAGCAGCAGCTTGAGGCTCTCGCTATTTTTGGCGATAATCAGCAGGCCCCCGGTATTTCTGTCCAGCCTGTGGCATAGCGAAGGGGGGAAATGGGAGGGATTGGAAGGGTCATATTCTCCTTTTTGTTCCAGGTAAGCCTGAACGCGGTCGATCAAGGTATTGTCCGACTGTTCCCTGTCCGGGTGCAC
>JAFADI010000054.1 GCA_023424965.1 Bacillota bacterium | reverse complement strand
CAATATAGTCGGTTTTGCCGCCGAGGATTCTTGGAACTAATATTAATTCATGACCGGTACAAACCTTTTTCTGGAGGAAGCGGTGGGATTCGAACCCACGAGCCCCGGAGGGCTACCTGATTTCGAGTCGTTGTCCCTGAGTGTCCACCAATATCCTGTCGTTGTTTTTTAGTGTCGCTGGAAGCGGTGAAAATGCCTCAACAGTACGGGTTTTATGGCTGTTATGCCTGTGCCAAGAGGCTTCGAGGAAAATGCTAACAAAAGAATTTTCCCCGGATATTTGTTAGAAGGTGTTAGCATTTATCCAAAATACTTCTTCTTTAAATCCGGTAGGGCTTCCCTTGCATCTATAAGCTGCTTCTCAGAAGCATACTCGGCTTCTGCGATTGCTGTATCAATCTCATTGTCCAAATTTGTTGATTCAGGCAATTGTTTCTCTTTATCCATCATCTACCACTCCTGAAGGCATTATATCACAGTGGAGAGCCTGATGTCCGTGTAGAACATTAAATAATAATCGAAACGGTCGGGAACACCAACACACGATTTAACGCACGTGTGCGTTAAAGATATATTATCGTGCGTTAAAAAGTTTATAGGGTTATAACCGCAAGAGTATCTATATAGGAGAAGTTTTGCGGTTATAACCTTAAAGCAAAATATAATAGCAAAAAGTCGCCTCAAAAAGTGTATTCAATTTTCATAAAGTCGTTGTATTTTTCGTGTTTTGTTGATATACTATCCTGTGTAAAGACAGGAGGTGGCTACTTTGTACCGCATAGCAACCGAACTTTTATATAAATGGAAAGACAAAAAGAGCAGAAAGCCGTTAATTATCCGTGGGGCGAGGCAAGTCGGAAAGACCTGGCTTATGAAAGAGTTTGGCGCAAAAGCATATAAGAAGTGTGTGTATATCAGCTTTGACAACAATCAGCGTATGCAGGAATTGTTTGCTGCCGACTTAAATATTGAGAGGATAGTAACAGGGCTTGAGCTGTATGCAGGGCATAAAATAGATCCGGTTGAGACCCTTCTAATCTTTGATGAGATTCAGGAGGTTCCCAAAGCCTTGACCTCTTTGAAATATTTTAATGAAAACGCTCCGCAGTATCATATTGTTTGTGCCGGAAGCCTGCTGGGTGTTGCGCTTCATCAAGGGACATCCTTCCCCGTCGGCAAAGTTGAGTTTATAGATTTATATCCGCTTTCCTTTCAGGAATTTATGCTCGCTATGGGTAAGGAGCAGTATATTAAGCTTTTGGATAGCAGCGATTATTCGATGGTAACTACATTTAGGCAAGAGTATATTGATCTTTTGAAACAATATTATTATGTAGGCGGCATGCCTGAAGTGGTATATAATTTTTCTGCAAATAAAGATTTTAATGAGGTAAGAGAAATTCAGGGACGGATATTGGATGCTTATGAGCAGGATTTTTCAAAGCATGCTCCCCATGATGTTGTTCCCCGTATCAGGATGCTATGGAACAGCATCCCCTCACAGCTGACAAAAGAGAACAAGAAGTTCATATATGGCTTGATTAAAGAAGGCGCAAGGGCAAAGGAATATGAAATGGCTTTGTTGTGGCTGACGGATTGCGGGCTTGTGCATATGGTTAACCGGGTAACAGCTCCGAGTCTACCTCTAAAAGCATATGAGGATTTGAAGGCTTTTAAATTGTTTTTATTAGACGTCGGATTATTGTCCTGTATGGTTCGCCTGCGTCAGGATGTGCTGCTTGACAGAAACGAGTTATTTAAAGAGTTTAAGGGGGCATTGACCGAGCAATATGTCCTGCAGCAATTGAAAACACTCAAAAATATTAACACATATTATTGGACCAATGACAGGAATAGTGCTGAGGTTGATTTTCTTATTGATAACGGTGAGAATGTAATCCCCATGGAAGTAAAAGCTGAAGTAAATCTGCAGGCAAAAAGTTTGAAGACCTTCCGCGAAAAATTCAATCCGAAAATTTCATTGCGTACTTCAATGGCAGATTACAAAAAAGAGGATTGGCTGATAAATTTGCCTCTTTACGCTATTGGGACTATCGATAAGGTTTAACAGGAAAGCGAGGTGGATTTGATCTGATTTATTTTACCGCTGACCAGCACTTTGGTCACGCCAATATTATAAAGCATTGCAACAGACCCTTCGCCACAGTCGAGGAAATGGACGAATATCTTCTGGATCAATGGAATAATTGTGTCGGCGTAAACGACATAGTCTATATTCTTGGTGATCTGTTTTTCCGTAATGCGGTGTCGGCGGGATGAATATTTGAGCAGACTGCACGGCCTGTAGCGGACTTTCACCGCCAAGTTATCGCCCATGCAAGGCAAACTACAAAAAAGGTTCGTACCCGGATGGGTACAAACCTTTTTCTGGCGGAAGAGGTGGGATTCACGGCCGCTTCGCTGCCTTGTGACGTCGGCCACCCTCGCTTCCGCTCCGGTACCGGCCTCCTACACTCGCCTGAAAATATGCGTTCAGCACATTTTCTTTACGGCTCGTGCCCTTACGGGTTCGAATCCCTTTATTACTAAAAAAGGTTCGTACCCGGATGGGTACAAACCTTTTTCTGGCGGAAGAGGTGGGATTCGAACCCACGAGCCCCGGAGGGCTACCTGATTTCGAGTCAGGGCCGTTATGACCACTTCGATACTCTTCCGTGTTCATTTATTTGCAGCATATATATTTTACAGACAAATTGACGTAAATTCAAGAGTAAACTTTTACAATAAGGCAATTCCCCGTAATTTCTGTATTGCCAGCATGACAAGCCACAGAAAATGTGTTGCAAGCACAAAAACATAGATCCAGAAACAGGTGTTGACAAGCTTGCGTGCAAAAGGCATTCTTTTATCACCCTTTTTGTTGAGAAGGAAGGCGATGATTGTCAATGCCAGTGTCGGCAAAAGCAATTTGTAAAGCAGCAATTTGTTTAAATCCGTCACCACATTTACCATCAACAGGTTCATCTCAACGATATAGTTTTTTGAAACGCCGATATAGGTCAAAATGCCATCAATCAAATTAAACAATATAATTAAAAATATCCTGGCATTGATTCTGCCCGCTTCTGTGCTTCGAAACTCCGCACTCTTTGGTATAATCCCCATTACTGCATGCTCCCGCAACTTTTTACCCATCATCACCAGAAAGCATCCTGTTTGCTATGCTTCCACACAGGGGTGTCATTTATTACAGTACACCATTTCCCAGGATTTTCAATTTATTTACACTCTCTTTTGAGACTGTTCTGACACAGTGTGTTTCAACGCTGCTTTCCACCGGGTGCGGAGCCCCTTCCCGAAGAACCGGGCCAAAAAATGCAAAAACCTGCAATCCGGGTATTTCCCGCAATTACAGGCCTTCAATCCGCATCCTGGCAGACCGTTTCAGGGCATCTAGCTTTTTCTTTTTCGGAGTTCCTTGAAAAATTGTTTCAGGACAGAAGAGCATTCCTTTTCCAGTACTCCATACACGACTTCGACCTTGTGGTTGAAGTCGTCGATTCCCAGTATATCCACCACAGAGCCGACGGCTCCCGCTTTTGGGTCTGCCGCCCCTATATAAACCCTTCTCATTCTTGATTGTATCAATGCTCCCGCACACATGGGACAGGGTTCCAGGGTCACATACATGTCGCAGTCGATCAACCGCCATGAACCAAGCTTTTTGCAGGCCTTGTGTATGGCTGAAATTTCGGCATGGAGGGTGGAATCCTGCTTCAGTTCCCTTTCATTGTGCCCTCTGGCAATGACCCGGCCGTCCTTCACAATGACCGCCCCGATGGGCACCTCATCCTTCCCGTAGGCTTTTGCCGCCTCTTTAAGGGCTTCCCGCATAAAGGCCTCCGCCAAAGGATGTTCAGTTCTATCAAAATTGTCACTCTGTGGCAAAAGTATTCCTCCGTAAAAACTGTTTATCACATAGTTAGAAAAATCCCCGGACCATCAGCAAAAACCCGAACATCAGCAGCGGCACCCCCGCCACGGCACCAACCACCGTGATGCATAAAACCAGGCCTGCAATCATGAGAACCAGGCCCAAAACTGCAGCAACCAGCCTGCCCGTCAGTTTTATTATTCCCGCAACCAGCGCCCATATTGCTGCAAAAGGCCACAAAAGTAAAGGTATTCTCTTTGAACCCATAAGCCGCTTCCTCTCCTGTATATCAATCAACCATATATACGGAAATCAAGCGGATTTGTCTTAATGCATCAGTTTGGCCCGGTTAATCTTATCCTGCCCGTATTTTTCCCTTATTTTATCGATGGCTTTTTCAAGCTTCTCCTCTTTCTGGGACTTCTCTTCCTTCTTTTCTCCCATCAGATCAAACAGGGTGATTTGCTCCGACAGGCTTTCCTCCCACATATTGCTCAAGCCTATCCCCAGCAGCCTCACCTGCCTGTTGACGTTCCAATTCTCCTCCAGAAGGCTTATTCCTGTCTTGTATATGTCTCTGGTCAGATAGGTGGGGGAAATGGATTTCTGCCGGGTAAAGGATTTAAAATCCGAGTATTTGATCACAATGGAGACGGTCTTGCCCCTGCAGTCCAGTTTTCTGGCTTCCGCCCCTACCTCCTCCGCCAACCGCAGCAGCACCGTTTTTGCATACTCCAGGTCGTTGGTATCCTGAGGCAGCGTGGTGGAACGGCTGATGGACTTGCTGTCATATTCCGGCTGCTCCGTCACAGGGGAAGCATCCATTCCGTTGGCCAGACGGTATAACTCGTCGCCGTATTTGCCGAAGAGCTTGTGCAGCAGCCGTTTGTCCCCATTGGCAATGTTTCCGATGGTGTATATGCCCAGATCGAATAATTTTTTATCCGTCTGCTTGCCGATGCCATACATGTCTTTCACAGGAAGGGGCCATATTTTTTTCTCGATGTCCTTTATCCAGACCTCGGT
The DNA here is from genome assembly GCA_023424965.1 of Bacillota bacterium. Taxonomy (GTDB): domain Bacteria; phylum Bacillota; class Clostridia; order Acetivibrionales; family JAFADI01; genus JAFADI01. The sequence continues at coordinate 32,233 of JAFADI010000054.1, read as the reverse complement.
TATGCCCATGGGCTTTTTTATTTCGCAGGCCATTTTAGCGAGGAATTTATTTTCAGAGATACCGATGGAACACAGCAAATCCAGCTCCGACTGTATATCCCCCATAATTTTCTCTGCTATATCCTTCGGCTTTCCGAAAAGGGTTTGAGAGCCTGTAAGGTCCATCCATGCCTCATCAATGCTGTTTTGCTCTATGATGGGAGAATATCTCCTCAATATGTTCATTACTTCCCTGGATTTTGCTCCGTACAGGGAACGGTCGGGAGGGACCAGGATAATCTCCGGGCACAGCTTCCGGGCTTCATGCAATACCATGGTGGTCCTTACGCCGTATTTTCTGGCCTCATAGTTTGCAGCAAGGATGATTCCCGAACGGTTTTTGGGATCACCGGCAACAGCCGCCGGCTTTCCTTTCAGCTTGGGATTTCTCGCCGTTTCACAGCTGATGAAGAAAGCATTCATATCAACGAGGAAAATGACCCTCTGCATTTGCACACGCACCTTAAATTTATTCCGCTGCTTCAATTATAGCATATAAACAAATATGCGGACATAGTTAAGGCCTTAGGTTTCCCTAAGGCTCTTGCATGGATATAAATAATTATTTTAAAGGAGGTTGTTAATGAAAATGTCTTGCTGATATTTTTATATTACAACATAATTGTGAATTATTTATGCAGATTTTATGAACAACTTGTTAACTTTGGATTCAATCTTCTGCCGGAATAATATTCGCTCTCCCTTTACTCCAAAGGGCCCTTCTGGTATAATTTAACTCGTAACAGTTTTATGTTTTTCTTCATTTTGCCTCCTAAACGGGGCTTTCTTTTTTGCAGCTTTTACTATCTGCCCCGGTGGCTGCGGTCAATCAAAAAGAATTTCCACCGAAATCACATCTTTATATTTTTTGATTACTTCCTCGCCCCCGTTGATTACAAACTTGAAGCCCGCCTCCGTTTTCCTTCCCTGAACGATTTGATTCAATACCTGTGCAAAGTTCAGCACGTCGGACTCCTTTAAAGCATCGGATTCAATTGCCGTATCATCATAAAATTTTATTTTGGATCTGATCATTAAATTTCTCCTTCCGCCGTCAAAGCTACAAAAGTTTATATGTCTCCCATCCCGAAGGACACCTTCAGGCTGCCCTTTCTCAATACCTTTTTGAGCATGATGTGGGCAGCCATATCAAAAGCCTTGTTGATGGTTTCCTCGTTCATCCTGAATTCCCTGGCCGCCATTTCCATGACCAGTTTGTCATGCTTCGGGCTGTAGCGCCCCTCTTTCTTCTCCAGTTTTCCATATTGCTTTTGGCAGTATTCATATATCTCCACACATTTTTTCGAATCCAGCAAACCGCACACCTCTTTTCAATTTATTTTATAATCGAATTGATTCTAGTATTAGGATAAATTAAAATTATTAATTTCATGTGTAGAAATGTTGAATAAATTGTTAACATTCAAAACCGGCATTTTTTTTGCTAAATTTCTAGAATATGATATAATTAAAGCCTCAAATACTTTTTCATATTGCCCTCCTAATAGGGCTTTTTTTTTGCCTTATTTTCTCCGGAACCCTCCGTTTCCTTTACTCTTTCCCGTCCTTTTGTTATAATTGAATTTGCCAATACTTTTTTCATTTTGCCTCTTTGTGAGGCTTTTCTTTTTCTCCGGGTCCTGGTTTTTAGTTGCGCTGCAGAATGATAAAAGCCACGGCATAAAGCCATGGCCAAATTTCGACACGCAGCATATTTCGACAAAATTCTTCTGCTTCTTGTGACAATGTTTTTATTTTAATACACATTTTATTAACACTTTGTGGATTATATTGCCTGTCCATATATTTTTTTATCCAATATCCACAGCCGGGTGGGAATTTTCTTGTCGAAAGGTCTGCCGCGTTAATGCTGAATTGCAATGCATCTGTCACATGCGTGAGCGTTTGATTCAATTATTGTAACCATTTTTCTCCGGGAGAATATTATGATCTTGTAAATAAAAACTTGGAGGTCTATACATATGGGTTTATTTGGTGGTAACGGCGGCGGAATTTTCGGTGAAAATTCAGAAATCCTCTTCTTTATACTTGTTTTCCTCCTCCTGTTTAGCGGTGGATTTGGCTTCTTTGGCCGTAATGAAGAGTAATGTCTGGGGGCTCGCGCCCCCTTTCATTTTCTCTTCATCGGCAGGTCAGGTTACGTTGAAGGTTGAAATTAATTGACTGAGTTCTTCCGCCGTGGCATTCAATTCTTTTGCATTTCTTGCCACTTCTTCAGACCCTGCCAGCTGCTCCTGGGTACCCGCGGAAACTTCCTCGATGGTGGCCGCCGTCTCCTCCGACACGGCGGATATGTTGGTGATGGATTCCAGAACCTTTGCCTTGGATTCCAGGACGTTTCTCACCGAGCTGTCCATAAAAGACACTTTGGTATTGATTTTTCCCAGCCGGTTCAATATTTCCTTGAAAGCGTCCCCGGTTTTCATTACCGATTCCGTCTGCCCGTTGATAATCGAGCTGGCGGTGTTTGTTATCTTTACGGTGTTGACGGTTTTTCCCTGGATGTTCTTTATGATGTTTCCGATAACCGTTGTGGACTCCCGGGTTTGTTCCGAAAGCTTCTTCACCTCTTCGGCAACCACCGAGAACCCTCTGCCCGCTTCTCCCGCCCGCGCCGCCTCAATTGCAGCATTTAGCGAAAGCAGGTTGGTCTGTTCCGATATCCCGACAATCACACTCAAGATTTTACCGATTTCCTTCATGCCGGAGCTAAGCCCTTGAATGTCTTCCACGATCTCACCGGTGACTGCTTTTGCCTCTTCCGATTTTTTACTTAAGGTCCCGATAATGTCATTTGAGGCATGGCTCAAATCTTTCGTATCCCGGATAATGGAAGTAATCTCGTCGATCTCCGCTTTTACCTGGTTTATCTGTTCGGACAGCTTTTCCATGTGATTTACCGATTCCGTGGTGTCGTCGGCCTGGTCGGAGGCACCGTTGGCGATCTGCTGAATGGTAAGGGTTATCTGCTCCGAAGCTTCCCGACTTCTTTCAGACAGGCTCAGCATTTCTCCCGTATTTGTAACTACCGTGGTTGTCACATGGTTCACTTTTGAAATCAAAAACCTGATTTTTTCTATCATGTTGTTGAAGTTGTTGATCACCCTGGAAAGCTCATCCCGGTTGTTGTCCTGGAGTTTCAGGCTCAAGTTGCCTTCCTTGGCCTTTTCCATGACCTTTACAAGATTGTCCAGGGGCTTTGATATGCTCCGTGAAATCACCAGGGAAAGAATCAATGCCAGGGCAATACAGAAGAAGGCCACAATAAGGATTGCTCCGCCGATGCTTCTGGATTCGCTCTGAAGATACTTGTAAGGGATGGTTCCTATCATATACCAGTCCGTACCCTCGATGGCGGAATAGCCCACCAGGCATTTTTCTCCGCCCACCTCGAGGGAAACGGCATTCTTTGCCTCCTGGGAATCGTTCTGGAGGTAACCGGCTAAAGCTATATTTTCAAAAGCCGCATTTACAGGAAACCTCTTGCTGTCTGCACTGGACACCACTTTTCCTTCCTTGTCCACAATCAGGATGCCTGCATTGCTTCCCAGATCCACATCTTTATAGCCCACGGAAAGAACTTCTTCCTTTAAAGTCACAAGAAAGACTCCCTGCACCTCCCTGGCTTTCACTTCCTTCATGACGACAAATACATTTTCGCCCCCGCTTACATCGGATTTGAAATTAAGGGAGCCGCTGCTGCTTTTCGCTGCTTCTGCGGCGCTTTCCGCCTGCTCTTCACTCAGTCCGGTGCTGCCGAAATCAATCTTTTCATTTCCAACTCTGATCTGGGCCCCCGTTGCTCCGTTGATCAGGGATAACTTCTTGGAGATAAGCATTTTGATGGCTATTTCGGCTTCTACTTTGCTTGAGGAATTGGCTGAATAAGAATTCAAAAGATCGGTCATTTCTTTGGAAATAAGTATGTCATTGAAAACACTATTCAGCTTCACCATCTCAGTTTTCACATTATTCCCCACCTGTTTCAAAAGTTCCGTGGAATAGTTCTCCGCCTTCGATTCGATGGCTTTGCTCGATTTGTTGTAGCTGAAGGTGCCTATAACAAGCAGCGGAATAAATGAAAGTATCAAAAAAGCGGCTATCAGCCTCGTTTTAATGTTTATCAATCGCAACAGCATCCTGTCTCACTCCTTTAGACTCTCCCGGTTTCTTTCCGGCAGCCGTCCCCGATGAGGGGCATTGCATGGGCTTTGATGGCTTCAATGGCCCTTTTCAAGGGATTATCAGCTTCTCCACCGTTCTCATGCACTCTTCGATGGCCACAATGGACGGCATGGCAGGAATGGCACCTTTTCTCATGGTGGCAAGTGAACCGGCGGCATTCGCAAAATCGATCATGAATTCAATATCACCTGCACTTAAATCTTTGATGGCTTTGCCCTTCTCAAGGATCTGGTAGAGGAAGGCTCCCAGGAAAGCGTCTCCGGCTCCCGTCGTATCTACCGTATGTACATCATAGGTATTCAGCCTGCCGGTATGCGTATCCAGTCTGTAGAAGCACCCTTTGGGTCCGAGAGTTACAAGGATCAGACGGATCCCATATTTGTCGCCGATAAAGGCTGAACCCTCTTCCAGGCTCTTAAGGCCCGTGATGAATTCAAGTTCCTCCTCTGAAACCTTCAGTATATCCGCCAGACCCAGCCCTTCTTCCATCATTTTCTTTGCTTCCTCAAGGCTGTTCCACAGAGGCGGCCTGAGATTGGGATCGAAAGAAATCATGGCTCCCTTTTCCCTGGCCGCTTTGGCCGCATAAAGCGTGGCTCCCCGTGAGGGCTGGTGGGTCATGGAAACGGTGCCAAAGTGGAAAATCCTGGCGTCTTTGACCAAATCCATATCCACTTCCTCTTCGCTCAAAAGCATGTCCGCTCCGGGCTTCCTGTAAAAGCTGAAGCTTCTGTCACCTTTGCTGTCCAGATGGACAAAGGCAAGGGTGGTATTTGCCTCTTTTGTCCGTATGATGCCTTTCTTTTCCACTCCGATATCATCCACAACGGAAATCAGAAAATCTCCGAACTGGTCTTCTCCGACTTTGCTTATTAAAGCCGTTTTCTTCCCCAGCTTTGCCAGAAGTGCAAGCACATTTCCCGGCGCACCTCCGGGATTGCGCTCAAACAGGACCGTCCCTTCGCCGCTCACTCCCCCGGGTGTAAAATCAATTAAAAGCTCACCAATTGCGGTAACATCCATCATTTTCAATATCCTCCCATGTCGAAAATAATAAAGTCGGGGGACATGGCGGCCCTGTTTTCAACCGGACTCCGCCTTTGCCCCCCGTAGGCTTAAAGCTTCGATATCTCCCCGAAAACCTTTTTCAGGCTCGGATACATCATCTTGTAAATATTGTAGAACTTTTTATATTCCGATACTTTCGCCGCTTCCGGCTCATACATCCGTTCATACTCGATGGCGGCGGCGGCACTTTTGAAGTCCGGAAATATCCCCACTCCCACTCCGGCTGCAATTGCAGCCCCAAGGGATGTGGCCTCCCTGGGGTGCTTGCGCACCATGATTTTTTTCCTGTAGACATTGCACATGATTTCATTCCAGAGCAGGCTTTTTGCTCCTCCCCCGATCAATGTCAGCCTGTCGGGGGACAGCCCGTTTTCCTCATATACGTCCAGCACACTCCTCAATGCGTATGCAATGCCCTCATACGTGGCTCTGAACAGATCCTCCCGCTTATTGTACAGCGTAAACCCGATGAATCCCCCTTTGGTGTTTTCATCCCATATGGGGGACCTTTCGCCCATGAGATAGGGAAGAAATTGCACGCCGTTGGAGCCGATGGACACCTTTTCGGCCAGACCGTCCATGTAGTCGAAAACATTCCTGCCGTTCTTCTTGCACTCCTCAACCTCATACCTGGCAATATTGTTTAAAACCCAGTCGTAAGAAATGGTGGCACACTGGACGGTACCGCAGATATTGCAGTTTTCTCCGTCCAGGTCATAAAAATTGAAGATTCTTGCACTTTCATCAATGATGGGCTTATCGTTTAGAATTGATATCCATGAACTGCTGCCGATATAGTTGTAGGCCTGCAATCTTTCCATAACACCTGCGCCCTTGGTGGCACAGGCGGCATCACCGCCCCCCACCGCAACGGGAGTACCTTGCTTGAGTCCCAGAACGGAAGCCGCTTCGGAAGTGATATAGCCTGCAATATCATAGGATTTCCTGAGCAGGGGGAGCTTCCCCGCATCAAGCCCCACCTCCCCAAGAAGTTCTTCAGACCAGCGCTTGGTTTTTACATCCAGCATTCCGGTCATAGAAGCATCGGAATAGTCCGTTATGCCAAGATTGTTTGTCAGCCTGTAAGCGATATAATCCTTGCTCCCCAGGAAGGAAGCCGTCTTTTTATAGAGTTCCGGATAATTGTTTTTGAACCACAAAATCTTTGGAAAGGTATAGTGGGAGTCGAGCCTGCTGCCGGTGATGCTGTAGTAGGCCATGTGGTCGATCACCTTCAGCACTTCGGCGCATTCCCCGGCGCTGCGGCTGTCGGAGTGCAGGATGTCATTGTAGAGAACCTGTCCCTCCGCATCTACGGGAATACAGCCGTTCATGTGTCCGCTGAGTCCCACGGCGGCAATCGCCGCCGGATAGACTCCGCTCACCTCCAGAAGGGCTCTGGTGCCCGCCACCACACTTTTCCAGAAGTCTTCAGGGTTTTGCTCCGCCCAGCCCGCCTTTGGATAGATGGTATCGTATGAAACGGTTTTTGCATATAAAGTTGTACCTTTTTCATCAAACAGGGTACACTTGTTCCCCGTGGTACCGATGTCAAAGGTAAGAATCAAGCTCTCCATTATGGCTTTTCTACCGCCTTTCCCATCCCTGGAGCTGCCGGGATCACTTGCACAAAAAATATTTTTTTACTTAACAGGGCAAATTCCCCCCAATCCCATTGTAGAAATTCACCCTGTCAGCGGGACCTGAAACATTGCCTGTGGTTTTGTACAGGTTCTTTTTCAGCCGTCCCTTAATTTCTTATATGATCACGTTTCTCACTTAAATTAAATGCAGGTAAATGCTCCATCTACAACGATATCGGTACCGGTGGTGAAGGTAGCCGCATCGCTGGCCAGGTAAACCACCGCGCCCTGAAGCTCTTCAGGATTGCCCATCCTTCTGACAGGAGTGCTGGCAACCCATCCGGGAATCCAGTCCGTGGCCTTCTTGGTCATTTCCGTTGCGATATAACCGGGGCTGATGGAATTCACCCTTACGTTGTAAGGAGCCCATTCTACCGCCAGGGATTTGGTGAGCATGATTGCTCCGGCCTTTGACGCATTATATGCGCACTGTGGCTGCGGATAGTTGACAATGTGCCCTGACATGGAGGCCGTAACGATAATGGAACCTTTGCCGTTTTTGATCATCACACGGCCTGCGGCCTGGGCTGTAAGGAACACACCCGTAAGGTTGATGTCGATAACCTTTCTCCAGGATTCATAGGACATCTCCTCGGCTTTTTCGTTGATACAGATACCCGCATTGCAGAAGGCAACGTCAATTGTGCCGAAAGCATCAACCACAGTTTCCACCATTTTGTTCACATCGCCGGGGTCTGTTACATCGGTCTTTACAGCAATCGCCTTAACGCCATAAGCCTCAAGCTCTTTTGCCGTTTTTGCCGCTTCTTCAATGTCCCTATCTACAATGGCGATATTGGCGCCGGCTTCGGCAAGGGCAATAGATACGCTTTTGCCGATTCCTCTGGCACCGCCTGTTACCAATGCAGCTTTACCATCCAGTCTTAGCTTGTCAATAATGCTCATAACAAAGTCCTCCGTTTCAATTTATTTGAGGGGTTTTAATAATATTACTTCCGGTTTAATACTCCAACATATACCTGGAGAAATTAAGTGCAGCCCGTGCGTCGGCATCCAGCCGGCTTTCATCCGCACCGCAGCTGATATCCCTCCACACCTTGATATTTGAACCTACGGTTCCTCCCATTCTTACAAAGGGTTCCATCACAACATTCCCGGTATAGCCGATATCGCGCAGGGCTTCTCCCACCTCGCGCCAGGGGGTGCGACCTTTTCCCGGCACCTTGCGGTTGCACTCTCCCGTGTGCAGGTGGCCCAGGTAAGAGCCCGCTGTCCGGATCGCCCCTCCGATGCTGTCCTCTTCAATGTTCATGTGGAAAGTATCCAGCATGACTTTGACATTGGGATGATCCACCTGCTTTACAAATTCCACCGCCTCTTCGGCAGTATTCAGCAGATAGTTTTCAAACCGGTTCAGCACCTCGAGGCAGTAATTTACTCCGCAGTCCTCCGCTACCTTTGCAATTTCACGCACGCTCTCCACGCTGCGCTTCCAGTCGCCTTCCTTGTCGATGGGCTTTGTATAATCCACCGGCCAGTAGGAATAAAGAGCACCCCCGATGGAGTGGATATCCAATTTATAAAGGCGTTTCAGCAAATCCGTGAAGAAAGCTTTTGCATTGGCCCGGACCCCCGGGTCGGCCGAAGAAAGGTCCTGCTCACTGCTTGGTCCATGACCGGCCGTAAGAATGATACCGTTGCCGGCGGCGCAAGCCTTCAACTCTTCCATCTGCCTGTCGCTGTAATGGGGTATGGGTGAAGCCGCTATTTCCAATATGTCAAAGCCCAGCTTTGCAGCCTTTTCGATGTAATATTTATAGTCCGCTTCCCATTCCTGTTCCCAATATGCGTAATAAATACCGTATTTCATAACATTTTCCTCCGCAATCCCGATCCCGTATTAGTTAAAAACAATGACGCTCTTTACGATGTTTTGAGCATTCTTCAGGGTCTCCGAGAATGCAAAGGGCGTGTCGGCAAACAGATACTTATCGGATATGATACCGCTGATATCAATCTTTCCGTCTTCAATTGCCGCAATCGTCGTGGGATACAGGTTTTTATAGCGAAAAATGGACTTGATGGTAAGTTCCTTGGTGCTGATGGGACCGATGTCCAGACCGTTGACGGAATCGCAGGCAAGTCCCACCCATACGATGGTGCCTCCCGCCTTGGCTACTTTGACCGTCTGGCAGATGGTGGTGTTGGTTCCCGCGCAGTCGATAACCACCTGGGCGCCTTTACCTCCGGTAATCTTGTTTATTTCAGCTAAAACATCACATTCCTTGGCATTCAAAGTGATTGCTCCCATACCCTTCGCAACGGCCAGACGCTTCTCAATGACGTCGACAACGATAACCCTTGTCGCGCCATAGGCCTTTGCCGCCAGCGTGGAGACCAGTCCGATGCAGCCTGAGCCGAAGACCACGACCGTGTCTCCCAGCTTGACGCCACCGGTCAGAGCCGCATTGATGCCGATTGCCAGAGGTTCCACCAGAGCGCCCTGGACCGACGAAACGTTGTCGGGCAGCTTGAATGCGAACTGGGCAGGATGGGATACATAATTCATCAGACAGCCGTGATAAGGCGGAGTGGCAAAGAATCTGACATCCGGGCAGAGATTATATTTTCCTGTCAGGCAAAATTCACAGGTTCCGCAAGGCACACCCGGCTCCAGGGCTACCCTGTCGCCAACCTTTAAATGTGTGACCTCACTGCCTGCTTCAACAATTGTTCCTGCACATTCATGGCCTAAAATAAAAGGGAATTCCACAACAAAATCACCGATTTTGCCGTGGGAATAATAATGTACATCCGAGCCGCAGACGCCTACAGCCTCCATTTTCACCAGAACCTCATGGGCTTTGATTTTGGGCACCTCTACTTCACGGAATTCAATTTTCTCAATGCCTGTTAAAAAAGCAGCCGTATTTTTCACGTTAACCTCCATATCCCCAATGTGCCGAGTGAATCGTCACATCAGGCACACAAAAAGCAATGAATTGCTTTTTTATGGGGTTAAATTTAATTTATTGCACCTGCCGCATGTTTGCATGCACAAACAGGCAGATGTGCATAGCGTTACAGATAAATCTTTCACGCTACCTCTCCTCTATAAGTCTCTCTTAAGGTTTTATGATGATTTTTCCTCTTGACCGGTAGGATTTATCTTCAAATACCCGATTGATTTCATCCAGATTTATTACATCCGTTATCAGATCTTTTACATTGATCTTCCCTGATTGCAAGAGGGAGACAGCTCTATTCTGGGTATAAGGATTGATAAAAGAAGCTTTGATTGAGATTTCCCGTTTGAATACATCAAAGGGGAGGAGCGGTATCTCACATGCCGGATGGGTCAATCCAAACAGCATGGCCGTCCCTCCTTTTCCCACATACTTTATTGCATCCTGCATTGTACTTTTGTGACCGACACATTCGATCACCGCATTTACGGTGCGGATGGCATTTAAATCCAGTATGTCCTGTACCGGCTGGGTAAAAGGATCAATGGCAATATCGGCCCCCAATTTTTTTGCCATGTCTCTTTTAAGTTTTACCGGCTCAACCATGATAAGGGTCGATGCACCCGACAATCTGGCAAGCTGGAGCATAATCAGTCCGATGGTGCCCCCGCCGATTACCATCACCGTATCCCCGGTCTCGATCCCCGTCAGGTCCATTCCGTGCAGGCAGCATGCAACAGGTTCCGCCATGGCACCTTCCTCAAAGGAAAGCTTTTCGCCGATCTTATATACCTGTTTTTCACGTACGATGCAATACTCGGCAAATCCTCCATCCGTGGTAGTTCCGATCCCTACCATATCCTCACAGAAATGGGCTTTGCCGATTTTACAATAATAGCAGCTTCCACACATGTCATTGGGGTCGACGCATACCCGGTCCCCGGGTTTGACCCCTTCCACCCCTGCGCCCACCTCCCGGACCACTCCGGAAAATTCATGCCCCAGGATGGTTGGCGGCTCGCATTTTGCCGCCCCTTCAGCCCCTTCATAGATATGCAGGTCCGTCCCGCACACCCCGCAGGCTTCCACCTTGACCTTGACTTCGCCCGGTCCCGGTGCGCCGAGCTCAATATCTTTTACTTTAATGTCATTTTTCCCGCAAAAAACAGCTGCTCTCATATCATCTCACGCACCTTCTCCATTAATGTTGTCCACGCTTCTTCTGCAAGCAATCAAAGCCTACCGCCAGGATGAGTACAATTCCTTTAACGATCATCTGGGTGAAGGTACTCACATTTAAGAGAACCATACCATTTGTCAAAACGCCGATAATGAGAACACCCGCAACAACATTTGAGATTTTTCCAAGGCCACCCGCAACAGAAACACCGCCCAAAACAACACAGGTAATAACGTCGAATTCATATCCGATACCTGCCGTAGGCTGTGCGGAATTGGTACGGGACAGCATGACGATACCTGCCAATCCTGAGAACAAACCGGCTAAAGCATAAATCAAATATTTAATGCGGCCTACCCTGATACCGGAAAGTTTTGCCGCTTCTTCATTTCCTCCGACAGCATAGAAATAGCGCCCGAAATAGGTTTTATTCAAAATAAATGAACCGATTGCAAAACAGCAAGCCATGATAATAACCGGTATCGGTACGGGTCCGACATAGCCCTGCCCAATCACTTTAAACCTTTCATCAAAGCCATAGATGGGTGTTCCGCCGGACAGCAGGTAGGAAGCTCCGGCAAAAATCGTCTGTGTGGCAAAGGTTGCGATAATTGCCGGAATTCCAACGGAAGATACAAGGAAGCCGTTCAACAGGCCAATTCCCACAGCCAGCAGCAATGCGCAGATAACCGCCGCGGTCATGCCGAAGCCGCTCTTTACCATTAAAAAAGCACAGACAATATTAACAATCGTAATAACAGACCCTGCCGAGAGGTCAATCCCCGCGATCAATATAACAAAGGTCATGCCAATGGACGCAATACCGTACATGGAGACCTGGCGGGCAATGGTAAACAGGTTCGATGATGAAAGGAATCTTGGACTGGCTACGGCAAACCCTATAAATATGAGTAGAAAAACAATCCAAATCGCTTTATCCTTAAATTGATTAATTACTTTATCTTTCATTTTAAGCCTCCCTCACGTTTGACGCCATTCGCATAATAATATCCTGATTAAATTCTTTTTTCTGTAACTCGCCGGTGGCCCAGCCTTCCGACAAAACCATAATCCTGTCCGACATCCCCATGAGTTCTTCCATCTCCGAAGAAATCAAAAGGACTGTCTTGCCATTCTCTACCAGGTCATTGATCAATTTATAGATTTCAAACTTTGCACCGACGTCGATACCACGGGTTGGTTCGTCAAAAATAATCAGCTCTGAATTGGCAGCAAGCCATTTTCCGAGAATAACCTTCTGCTGGTTGCCGCCGCTTAAATTTTTAACCAGCTGGTTTAAGGTGGGTGTCTTTATCATCAATTCTTTTTTATACTTTTCCGCATTTGCCAGTTCCAGCTTTGAGCTAATGACAGAAGCCTTGGAAATCCTTTTGTAAATCGGCATGTTTATATTGTTTTTTACAGAGTTTCCAAGCAGTGCGCCATGGCGCTTACGATCCTCCGGCACAAGCGCAATCCCCAAATCAATTGCTTCCCTTGGGTCTTTCGGATTAATTTCCTTGCCTTTAAAAATAATCTTTCCGGAAGTTTTCCTGGCTGCGCCGAAAATCATCTGGGCAAGCTCTGTACGTCCGGCCCCGACGAGACCGCCGAGTCCGAGAACTTCTCCCTTCCTGAGCTTCAGGCTGATGTCCTTGTTCCCGTTGCCGGATACCTTCTGCAGTTCCAGGACAACTTCCTCCTGGATGCATTCTTTCCTCGGAGGGTAGGTCTCTTTTAAATCGCGGCCTACCATCAGGCGGATTAATTCATCCACATTGGAATCCTTTGTGATCAAGGTTTTAATATACTCTCCGTCACGCAATACAACAATGCGGTCGGATAACCGGAAGATTTCATCCAGTCTGTGTGATATATAAATAATTGAAACGCCTTTCGACACCAATAATTCGCAAACTTTAAACATACTTTCAACTTCCGAGCTTGTAAGAGGGGCAGAAGGCTCGTCCATGATCAGAATCCTGGCATCCTGCTGAATCGCCTTGGCAATTTCAATCATCTGCTGGTAGCCCACGGTAAGATCTCCCACCAGGGTCTTCGGATCAATTTTGATGTTCAGTTGTGCAAACGCCTTCTCCGCTTCACGTTCCATCGCCCTCTTGTCAACCAGTATGCCCTTTCGGATGGGATTGCCCAGAAAAAGGTTTTCGGCAGCAGAAAGCCCTTTAACATTGTTAAATTCCTGATAAATAATTGCGATTCCGTTTTCCGCTGCAAGCTGCGGCGTCATGCTGTGGAACTCTTTGCCATTTACAACGATTTTACCGGATGTGGGAATAACCGCTCCGGAACAGGTTTTAATCAAGGTGGATTTTCCCGCGCCGTTTTCCCCGATAAGTGCAAGAATTTCACCTTTTTTTACCTCCAGTGAAACATCTTTTAGCGCAACAACACCAGAATATTCTTTTGTAATATGCTGTAACTGCAAGACATATTCTTCATTCATATTAACCTCCATGCCCCCGATGCGCCGATTAATTTTTTTAGGACTTTGTTCAAATATGGAGCTGTTGATAACAACAGCCCCACATTTTTGAATCAAACCCTGCTATTATTTTTTGTAGTCATCCAGGTAGGTATTTGCGTTGTCTTTGTTGATAACGAGAAGGGGTCTGAAGAGGTTCTGCTCATCGAATTTTTCACCCTTCATTAACTTTTCATACAAAGCGACAACCGCTTCTGCTGTTTTCTTGTTTGATCCTTCGAAGCCAACGGATGCTCTGCTGGCTTCGCCTTTAACAATTGCTTCCAACTGCTGCTGGGTCGCGTCTGCTGAGAAGATACCTACATTTTCAGGAATCTTGCCCTTGAGTTTTGTCATGAAAGCTTCATTTGCTCCAATGTCTCCGCCGGCTCCGATTGAGCATACAACGTTTACATCGGGGTTAGCCTGGAAGATTGTCTCCATGTTTGCCAATGCTGTTTTTGCGTCAAGCGCCGGCTGCTGGGCAACAACTTCGTACTTGTCTCCTGCAACTTCTTTAAGAGCTGCCAGGATACCATTTTCTCTTTCGAGAAGGATCGGAGTCTGAGGATAGTTCATAACTGCAACTTTCGCCTTCTTGTCAGCGGTGTAGTTCTTGTTGATGAATTCTGCAGCTGCTTTACCGATTGTATATCCTAACTTCGTGTTGTCAAGAACCCAGTTAAGGTCTGTGTTTTTCATCTTGTCATCCCAGCACATAACTTTGATTCCAGCTTCTCTTGCTTTCTGCAAATAGTCTTCGATAGCATTCGGATCTGAAGGGTGAACCATGATTAAATCAACGCCGTTTGTAACGAAGTTTTCGATCTGCTGAATCTGTGTTGCAGATTTGTCATTACACGCAAGAATTGTGTAATCCCATCCTTTTTCTTTCAACAGTTTTTCAACTTCACCGAAAACGCCTGCCCAGTAACTGTTTTCAAGGGACTGGATTGTGATACCGACTTTGAACTTCTTATCCTTTGCAGGTTCGGCATCTTTCTTTTCTGCCGGTGCCTGTTCAGCGGTCTTTGGTGCCTCTTTCTGCTCAGCTGCCGGTGTAGACGCGCCGCAGCCAACCAGCCCCGCTACTACTAAAGCCGAAGTAAGTAACAAAGCAATCAATCTGTTTTTCATTTTGTTCCCTCCTGATAAATTTGAAATATTTTTTATATAAACAGCATCAGCTATTTATCAAAGGATAGTGAGGATGAAGCGTTTAAACGATGGTGAAGCAGCCGTCAATGATCATATCGCTGCCGGATGTATAGGTAGAAGCATCCGACAACAGGTAAATTACCGCCCCTGCCAATTCTTCCGGGGTACCCATGCGTTTGAACGGAATGGATGCAATCCAGATTTTCTGGTATTCGGGGTTGGACTTTTCCGTAATTGCCGTACGGATATATCCGGGGCTGATGGAGTTAACCCGGATTCCCTTATCTGCCCATTCGACTGCAAGGGATTTTGTCAGGTGCACCACCGCTGCCTTGGAAGCGTTGTAAGAAGCCTGCTGCTGAGGAATATTGACGATTGTCCCTGACATGGAAGCCGTATTGACAATGTTTCCTTTTTTATTGTTGGCTACAAGATATCTTCCGAAGGTCTGGGCAACATAGTATACACCGTTCAAGTTAATATCGATGACCTTTAACCAGTCCTTTGGCTCGCATTCCAGCACAGCCTTGTGCATGCATATGCCTGCGTTGTTAAAGAGCAAATCCAGCGTTCCCATATCTTCGGCAGCTTTATCGATGCACTCCTGTACATTGTCCGGATTTGCTACATTACAGATATAAGCCTTCGCCCGTACTCCGTATTCTGCGGCGATTCTTTCAGCTACCGCAGTTGCATCGGCCATATCAAAAATAACAATATCCGCACCTGCATCCGCGATGTAATTGGCTACGATTTCCCCAATGCCCTGGTAACCTCCCGTAACGATACATACCTTTCCTTTAAGTGAAAAAATATCGTGTTTCATCTTCTTTACCCCTTTCTTCCTATATAAAATTTGTCATGAACTTGAGATCAATAAATTCTTAGTAAACAGGCAGCCAAGCTCAACACGCAATTATACTGCAGCGTTGTATACCGGAATCGGCAACTGGTTTACATAACACCATTGAGTTCCCGACCCAAAATTAAGTCTGCTTACAAGCCGCCTGACCATATTTGATAAATCTTGCATTGTGCAAATTGGATTCTTTGGTAGATTCAGTAATGCCCTGCTGTGTCACTACTTCATTGTATAAGAAAGCCCGCTGCATTAATATATAACAAATTTAATATTTCATCCTCTTTTTTATTGAAATGGCCCAAATAAAAAAAAGAGGATCCACTTCAAAACCAAGTGGACCCTCTTCCTTTTTATTGCGATTAATTTTTATTAATTCACCTGAATGCCGCCAAGATTAAGCCATCCGTCGGCCCCCTGCTCCTGATTGGCAAAGTAAAGCTTTTTAGGTTCTTTGTACGGTTGCCATGAAAAATCATTATGGTCTGCAAGGTCGGCCTGGGTATAACTCTCAAGCGGATTCCTGACCCTCATGACAAGCGTATATGCACCGCTGCTTACACCGCTGAGGCTGACTGTCGTATCAAAATAGTACGGATCTGCTATGTTGATGTAGGTGGGATTGCCCGGTACGTTCCAGTCAGGAAGCACCCTGGTTTTGGAAGGCTTGACCTTCTTGAGGTTCCAATCCGTCTGCCAGGTTTTCACAACGCTTCCGCTGCTGTTCTTCAAGCCGATGATTACAGGCCATTTGTCAGGACCATAGTAGAAAGGCGCTACACCTGTGTTTTCAATTCTAACGCCTACCTTCATGGAACTTGAGACGGTATTCTTAAAATATGAATTTCTCACAACAAAATTATATCCGAATTTGCGGAGAACATTCATTGCCGTACTGTTTGATGGCGGCCATGCTGCCTGGTTGCACATCATCCATGTGGCATGGGCCACTTCGATGTCGGTGACAGCATCATCCTTGGTCTGATTTGCCGGATCCACAAACTGGCCCTGGATTTCCGGACGCACTTCTCCTCCAATGCTGGCTGTAAGCCACCTGTTTTCCGTTCCGTATACGACACCTCCCTGAACAAAACCGTCCGTCTTTCCACCCATGGACATAGGAAGCGTCATGCTGAGAATTTGATTGTTCAGTTCAGGATCCGCTTCTTTATAGCAAAAAGAGTCGTCATGGAAACCGATCCGAGCAAGGGATGCAAGTAGAGTACCTCCTGCCACCCTGGGATAGCGGATTTCCAGACGGGTTACCTTGAAGGCACTGTTATAGGCGTTGATTATTGTTTCACAGGTCGCATCACTGGGCATTAAGTTGGGATTTCCGTTATCTCCGCCTTCATAGGGCCAGGTATGCCATTCACCCCATTTGCCCACAAGGCCCATGGTTATAAAGCCAATCCGCCCATCCCCGTCATATTTTGCTCCGAAGGCCTTGATGAAGTTGGTAAATGCAGATACCACCCTTGGATTGTCATAGGGCAGGTTGCCGTCAGTTAACGGGAGGTCCTGCAGGAAGGTAGGGATATCTTTTCCACCGAAGGAGATGTTGGTGGAAACACGTAAACAAGCCTGCCTCCCATGGGCTGCCACCTGGTCCAGATATTCCTCCATGGGTTCCCAGTTATAGGCGTCGGGGCCTGTCATTAAATCACCCAGTCCGAAATAGTGCCATTCCATACTGAAGGGAGTTGGTTTAAGGTCAGGATTGTCATTCTTGTACCACCAATATAATATCCCTTTCAGCGGGTTATCAACCGGAGCCGTGCCTTCTGTCAGGTTATGCACCGTCAGGCTGGCATCCGGTGAAGGACTGTAGCGGTATGCCGGTACGCCTGAAGGTACCGGAACACTGTCGTCATCCGGTATGACAGCTGCATCCTTTGTTTTAACAGACACCGCGCTGCTTGCTGCGGAAGCATTATTGGACGTATCGATTGCTTTTACAGTGTAGGAATAGGTAGTCGCGGGTCTCAGTCCCGTATCTGTGTAGGATACGGTGGTGGAAGTGTTGACTTTTACTCCATCCCTGTAAATTTCGTATTTTGCCACCCCAACGTTATCTGTGGATGCCGCCCAGGAAAGACTCACTGTCGTATCGGTATACCCACTCACGGCAAGATTTGCGGGAACACTTGGAGGAGTTGTATCCGGTGCTTTCGTGGTTACAGACAAGGCCGTGCTTGCAGCCGATATGTTTCCTGCGGCATCTCTCGCCTTTACCGTGTAGGAATAGGTTGTATTGGCGGCAAGTCCCGTATCGTTGAAAGAAGGAGTCGTTGTTGCACCCGTCAGTGTTGTCCCCCGGTATACATCATAGCCTGTGACTGCTACATTATCGGTGGATGCGGTCCACGATAGGGTCAAGCTGTCGGCTGTGACATTGGAGGCTGACAATCCGGTTGGCACCGTAGGTGCTTGCGTATCAGGCGCATTTACCGTTATACGGTCTATGTCTGGAGCCCATCCTGTCGCATTATAGAATTTGATGGTATTGTTGCCTGCATTCAAATTTACAGTTCTGGCAGTTGAAGCAACCGTCTCCCAGCCCCCTGATGAATTCAGGCTGACCGTTGTTCCCGCCCCCCCATTAACACTGTATGTCAGGGATCTGGCTTCAGCAGAAAGGTAATAAATCGTCATTGTATAGCCTCCGGCCGTACTTGCATTCACGTTGTTAAACTGCAGTGTTCCGCTGTTATTGCCGATGTAACCCACTTTCTTGCCTCCGGAACAATTTGCACCGTTTGATACGGCAGCACCGCCTGTCAGAGTGTTGCCAACGGCTTCAGCTTCATATGTGACAACCGGGCCGTTATTCTGTGTTGTAATATTGACAGCATTGCTTGCAGCAGAAGAATTTCCAGCCCCATCCTTTGCTTTTACAGTATAAGAATAGGCAGTACCTGCCGTCAGGCCTGTATCCGTATAGGTGGTTGCCGTAGAGGAACCGGCAAGGGTTGAACCCCTGTAAATCTCATAGCCTGTAACTCCTACGTTGTCGGTGGACGCGGTCCAATTCAGAGTAACACTGTTCGTAGTTATGCCGGAAGCCGTGAGGTTTGCCGGTGCCGTCGGAGCCTCCGTATCGGCAGGACCGCTGTCATTTCCAAACCCCATTTCATCGATATACACTGTTCCTGATTTTCCAAACCAGAATTCGAAATTCAACTGGCCCGGTGACGTCCGGTTTACACCATTTGCTGCCATATCGATTTTTATATACTGATACTCCGTTGTTATAGGGGTTGAGGTAAACTCCGAAAAAAGCTTATAGGCATTTCCCAACCTCATTTTGAATGCAGTCTCTTCTCCCCCTGCTGCCCCCTTTACTTTGATCATAAAGTATTTGTATTGTGAAATATCCCTGTTGATATCACTGCCAAACCAGCCTGAATTGCTGTATTGGAGTGTCAGTGCACCGGAGCTGACAACACCCGCTCCCCCGCTTCCATTCGCAAAGCCGTTTGCCCCGGCCCAGTTGCCGAGATCATTTCCACCCGGCCATGCAGGTGTTCCGTCAAAGTTATCCAGCAGTACCTCGGGTAGGGTGTCTGTCACCGCAAATTGTTCCAGGTCATTAACGGTTTTATCGTCAGCTGAAACCTGCGTAACCGGAACAGATGTAAGCAAAAGGAGCATCGTGATTAATACGGATAAAAACTTACTGATTCTGTTGTTTTTAAACATACTTTTCCCTCCATTTCTTATTCCCTCGTGAATTCCCCCTCAGTTGACCTTCTTGGGTTCCTCCGGGTCTGTGACCCCCTGGTGTTTTATGATGTGTCTAAACTTGACAGTTCCATAATCCATCCCCCCTTTCTCTTAACCTTATACACTTACGTGTTTATAACTTATCCCTTAAACAACACCTGCCTCATGCTGTCTTCTCCTGTCAAGTCTCTGACATCGCACAGGCCGGAAAGCACAATATCCCTGTCTTTGACCCTGAATTCACTTCTTCCTGTCCGTTCAAACCCGGCTTCTATGGGAATGTCAATTTCACCGGCGGATTTATACTTGCTTTCCGCATAATTTTCAAACCGGTTTCCATCCAGGGAATTGATTTCGCACTCTGACTTATAACCGAGAAGCATGGGACCATATAAGAATTTATGATAGCCGTCGATACTGTTTTTGAATTCCGCTTTTTCTGCGCGAAGTGATAATCCCATATCCAGTTCAAGGATGTCTCCTGCTTTGACGCTCTGTTCAAGCTTGATAAATCCATTTTCATAAATCGTTTTCGCTTCGGCTCCGTTTATAAGAACAGCAGACTTGTTTCGGGCCCAGGAAGGTGTAAAAAAGCCTATCTTTTTTTGTGAGCTTGTTGAAGCCTCAAGGATCTCAAAGCGCACATTTCCATAATAGGGATACCCGGTCTTTTCCTCAACGCGCCAAGCGCCCTCCCCAAACCTTATGGTTGCCGTACAATTATTATAAAACGGTATCAGCACTTCTTCGCCTTCAACGAAGAAATTATACTCGATTGCCCGGGCGAAGCCCTCTCCCCCTCTCATTGTGCAGCACCAGTAGGTCTCGTAATTAATCGGTGTTATAAACAGATTGTCTTCACTTTCTTTTGCCCCGCAGCACCTGTCGGTTCCAAAAGAGCCGTTAATCCTGTGTCCGTGGCTCATGGCATTAAAATATATCAAATGTGCGTCCTCAAGGTAAACAGGGTCTCCGGTGTGCTTCCACAAGCAGGTTGCAACCATGAATGAATCTATAATCGCGCATGGCTCGGTCCATCTGGGCGCTCCGAACCAGTTGTAATTTCCGTAGGCCTCTGTCCAGGCTGCAGTTTTGTATAATTCAAACCGTTTTACTGCCATATCAAGGTATTTTGCCTCCCCTGTGGTTTCGTAGAACCTTATGATGCCCCTTATTCCGCTGAGAGTGGCATGCGTCTGGATGTGAAGGGATTCAAGGTCCATCTCCATATACCTGGAAATTATTTCTTCCAGCAGTTCCTTTAGCTCCGGCCAGCCCAAAAGCTCATAGGCCTGTGCTGCACCGTCGATTATAATAAATGCACAGCCTGCGTCGGAGGTTTCCGCATGGTGCTTTGTTTTTGTCTGAAGCCTTGAAAGTATCCATGTGTCCTGGTTTTCAAACCTCTTCACCGGTTCAATGGGATAGTTGCAAAAATGCCCTCTGGCAGGAAGCAAAAAGTTCCTCACTATTTTCTCAACAATCCCTTTGACTTTTTCATCCTTCTTCCACCGGTAATACTCGATAAGTCCTCTGATAATCCAGTTGTGTCCTCCAAAATGCTGTTCATCAAACCTGCCCGCAGGAAGTATGGCGCCAAAATAGCCCTTCCCGTTCAAATGCCCGGGAATCAGGGATACAATCTCGTCAAGGTATGCCGGGGTTCTGTGTGTCGCCTGTGCAAGCATCGTCAAGGCGAGAATGATTCTTCCTTCCCAATCTGCAGGCCATCCGTGGGAGTCAGCCTTAAATACCTCATCCGGCCTGTACCACTGGCCTTCCAGCCTTGCAAAATTCAGTCCTGAACGGACTGCCAATTCCCCTTTTATGTCTATATCATTAAAATTTATACTTTTCATTTCTATCCCTCCGGTGAAAAATTTGTTAAGGAAAGTAAGCTGCATGAATTTGATATTTTATAGAAAAAAATTATCCCTTTACTGAACCGCTGACAATTCCCTTGATGATATATTTCTGCATCAAGAGGTAAAAAACCAACAGAGGCGCGACACCCAAAACCATCATTGGAAAAAATGCCGTCCAGTTGGTCTGGAATTGTCCGATGTTTCGATAAACCTCCTGAAGGATTACCTGGTTTTTCCTTGTCTGGAGGAATAACAAGGGTGTAAGGAAATCATTCCAGATGGAAAGGCTGTCAAGGATGGCAACGGTTGCAATAACAGGCTTCATCAAAGGAAAGACAATCTGCCAGAAGGTCCGGTTTACCGTGCAGCCGTCAATAAGTGCCGCTTCCTCCAGTTCGTACGGAATTGTCACCACGAATCCCCGGAACAGGAAGATGGAAAACGGCAGGTTCACTGCAAATATTACAATGACTATCACACCCCAGATCCTGTCCATCAGTCCGAGAGAGGCAACAAGCCTGTACAGCGGTATAATTGCCATCTGGAACGGGACCATGATGCCGGATAGGAATATGAAGTAAATAACCCTGTTCAGCCTGTTGGGCCGCCTCGCAATAACATATGCCGCCATTGAAGAGATCAATATTATTCCGGTTACGGAACAGAAGGTTATAAGGAAGTTATTCTTAAATACATTGGGATAATTCATTTTGGTCCATGCACGGATGTAGTTTTCAAAAGTAATGGCATGGGGAAGTCCCAGAGGGCTGAATGTAGCCTCTTCAGGGGTTTTTAAAGTCGTGACGATCAAATAGTAAACGGGAATCATCATTACAGCGGCCAAAATCAACATGACTGCTTCCAATACCATATCCGGGCTTTTTCTCTTTAAATAGCTCCAGCTGTTTTTCATACCACCTTATCCTCCCACTTTTGCAAGTATTTCACCTGGATAGTTGATATGATGAAAATCAAAACAAAGAAGACCACTGCAAATGCGCATGCGTATCCAAATTCGCTTTCTGCGAAGGCTCTTTTTATCAGTACGGTAGTTATGGTTTCGGTAGCATGTCCGGGACCTCCGTTTGTCATTGCAAATACGATGTCAAATACCTTCAAACCGCCGATCATACTCATCACCGAATTGAACGTGACGGACGGAACCAGCTGCGGCAGAGTGATTCTCCAGAAAATCTGGGCGGAGCTCCCGCCGTCTATGGTAGCAGCTTCATAGTGATCCTTCGGTATGCTCTGAAGGTTGGCCACGTATATTACCATCGCCCATCCGGTCCACTGCCATACCTGGGTCAAAATGATCGACATCAGCGCCGATTGCTCATCGCCAAGCCAGTTGACCTGCCCAAATCCGAAAAAATGCAGGATCCGGTTCAATAGACCGTAATCTGTGGGCGCCATAATAAACGACCAGAGGTAACCCACAACCAGTATGCTCAGCACCGCCGGAGAAAAGAAAATCATTCTCAGTATGTTTTTTGAAGCCAGGTTCCTGTCCAGAACCACGGCAAGAGGTATGGCCAGACCGTTCTGTACCACGGTCATTGCCAGAGCATAAAATATTGAGTTTTTAATTCCGATCAGTATTTCTTCATCCTGAAAAAGTCTTTTATAATTTTCAAGCCCGATAAAACTAATCTGCTGGCTCGCTGCCGACCAATCGGTCACACTCATGACAAAGCTGGAGATTACGGGATAAATGAAAAATACCAGGTAGCCCAGCAATGCTGGCAAAAGTAATAGTTCGTAGCTTAGTTCCCTTTTTAGATTTAACTTGTTGAAATTCATATGAGCATCCCCTTGCATCTTGTATAAATCAATTGTGGCAATGTTTCCATTGCCACAATTGGTTCAAGTATAAAAATCAGCCGGTTACTTCTGCGCCTTCCGCATGTCGTTCGCCTTTTTGTCGGTGGCTTTGATCGCATCATCAATGCTCTTCTTTCCGGAAAGCACTTCTTGAATGTTCTTTCCGAATTCCATCGCAATGGCATCACCGCCAAACCAGTATACCCATGGCGCATAGACGTTGTTGGCCTTGAAGCATTCGGCCATATCCGCATATTCCGGTGCAAGATCAATTTCAACACCCTTAAGGAATGAACTTCCGAAGTTGTCCTTTATCAAGGCCTTTTGCGCTTCAGGTGTTGCAGTGTAATCGAGTATCTGCATTACCGCATCCTTAACAGGGCTCTTTGCGTTTACACAAAGTGAGCTTCCCGGACCTCCGACCGCCCATCCCGGGCCACCCTTGGTACCGGGGAACGGGAACATTCCGAATTTAAGGTTGGGGTTGGCCTTCAGCATCGTTTGCACCGCCCAGGGGCCACATTCCCACATGGCTGCTTTTTCGGTTGCGAATTCATTCAGTGCCTGGTCATAATCAAGCCCCAGCATGTCCTTGGTCAGGCAGCCCTTGCTGATTACTTCCGACCATTTGTTCAAGGCTTCGTTGTAGTTTCCGTCAAGGGTCCTGGTACCGGCAGCAAATGCCTCATCAAATCCCTTTCCGGCGTCCGTGGAATAGAATTCGTTGTCCAGCATCAGCATCGGCTGCTTCATCATCGGTTCCCATGATTTCGCTCCCATTGTCTGAGGCTTTACACCATTCTTCTTCAGAGTTTCATGAATTGCTATAAATTCGTCGAAGGTCTTCGGTGGCTTCAAACCGTATTTGTCAAATATGGTTTTGTTGTAGAATATGGCTTCAAACCAGGATTGAAGCGGTACACCATATATCTTGTCTTTAAAGATATATGGTTTAAGGCCGGTTTCACTGTATTTGCCTGTAAAAGGTGCATTTGTAAGGTCTTCAAGATATCCTGCATTTGCAAGCGTAGTCGTATTGCCGCCGCCCTCAATCAGGTCGGGGCCTTGTCCTGCCGCGAGCTGTGTATTCAGGACTGCCGCATTCTGCTTCTGGTCTACATACTGGAATTCAACCGTTATGTTGGGGAACTTCGTTTTTAAGCTTTCAAGATAGGTCTTCCTCGAATCTTCGCTGTTATAACCCAAGAATTTCACGGTCACTTTCTTTTCTTCCTGCTTGGGTTCTTCCTTTTTGGTTTCTTCCTGCTTTGCTTCCGTTGCCGGCGCTGTGGTATCCGTAGCAGCCTTTTTGCCGCAGCCTGCCAATCCCATGGTCGCAATAAAAACGAATGCCAAAACCAAAGCCATCAGCTTTTTCATGATACTCCTCCTAATTTTTCAAGATTGAGTTTTCCCGCGGAAATTAATTTGGGGTAGGATCCTTATGCTTTTATTATATATCTGAAGGATAAATATAAAAGAAACAATATTACTTTTTCTAACCCGATATTACTGTCTTTCCCTATATTCCTGCGGAGTGACGCCGGTGAGCCTTTTAAAGGTTTTCGTGAAATAGCTTGGATTTTCATAGCCTATCTCGTAGGCTATTTCATAATTTTTCATCTCCGTATTGCATAGGAATTCCTTTGCCTTTTCTATCCTATAGCGGGTAAGATAATCCCAGATGCTTTCTCCCGCTTCCTTTTTAAAAAGGTGACAGAAATAGTTTTTACTGACAGAGATGTGCTGGCAGATATCTTCAAGGGCAATGTCAATATTGTAATTGGAATGGATATAGCCCTTGGCTCTTTGAATCAATTTGCTGCACTCATGGTTATGACATTCAATATTGTTATACGCCGGACCCGCCGGCTTTTCTTCCTGCCGGTTTGCCGGCATGCTTATTTCTCTCATTATTTCATTGGTGATCTTCCCAAGCAATTTTTCAAGCTCATCCTCGTCCACAGGCTTTAGCAAATATCCCGACGCGCCATAATTCAAGGCTCTTTTCGCATATTCGAACTCACCGTATGCGCTTATGATAATAAATTTCAAATTGATATTTTCATCTCTAATCCATCGGATAAGCTCCAGACCGTCGATCTCAGGCATTCTTATATCCGTAATAAGGATGTCGGGACAATCTCTCTCGATCATTGACTGAGCCTCTTTCCCGTTCAAAGCAGTTCCCACAATGTTGATTCCCCAGGCATCCCAGTCGATTATTTTCTCCATCAACTGCAACGTCAGTATTTCATCGTCTGCGATAACCATTTTCATTGTTTACCCCTCCTTTAAATCACCTCAGGTATGAGCACCTTTACGCAGGTACCTTCATTTTCGTTGGATACAATGTCAATGCCATAGGGGTCTCCGAATTTCAAGCGGACCCTTTCGTGGACATTTTTCAAGCCGATGCTGTGACTTTCCTCTTTTTTTGCCGGGTCTCTTACATATTCCAGAATTCCCGATAGTTCCTCACCGCTTATCCCTTTGCCATCGTCCGTAATACTGAATTGTATTCCAAGGGGATTTTTCCCTGCTTTAATTCTGACGGTACCTTTCTTTCTCCCGCTAAGGCCATGGATAATGGAATTTTCCACGATGGGCTGAAGGATAAGCTTCAAAGTTTTAAGCTCGTCCAGGCCTTCTTCTATTTCCGTTTCATAGGTATACTGTGCGGGATACCTGAAATTCTGAATCTCCAGGTATACTTTGACATGGTTCATTTCATCGCTGATATTGACAAGCTCTTCGGAATTATAAACCGCATACCTGAGCATATTACCCAACAGCGTGACAATTTTCCCTATTTCGGGATTCTTGCCGCAGACAGCCATCGCTTTGATTGCTTGAAGCGTATTGTACAGGAAATGGGGATTGATCTGGGTCTGAAGTGCTTTAATCATGGCTTCCCTGCTTCTTATCTGGTATAAATAGATGTCCCGGTTCAGGGAATTTATCCTTTCAATCATAAGGTCCATCCTGCTGCTCAGCATTTCAATTTCTTCCGTACTGTCATCATAAAGCTTGACATCGAAATTTCCCTGTTCAATTCTCCCCATCCGCTTCATAAGACGCGTGATGGGTTTTGTAACCCTTCCGGAAATCAATACCGATACGAAAAAAACGGTTATAATGCATATGAAAGTGAGGATCAGGGTAATTTTCTTTATACCTTCCAGATGGCTTAAAATCTCTTTCATCGGTATTAATGCGACGACTTTCCAGCCTGTTACCTTTGAGGTTTTATATACCATCATCATTTTTTTGTCTTCATTTTCAACGATGAAATTTCCGCTTTCTCCGGTCATTTTTTCTATAAGCTTGTCTTTCTGGCTCTCTGAAAGGTGATAATTATGGGGTTGGTATATAATCTGACTGTTATTGTCCACAATGAGAAAAAATCCTGTCTTTTCAAGGGTTGTTTCTTTTGTAATCTCATGAATTTCTTCAACTTTAAGGTTGCACATGATCGAAGCATGAGACTTGTCCTGGGGGTTAATAAAATCCATGATGGGAATAACGGCAGAAACCACTTCATCTTCATTATCCTCGGGGACAAGATAGTAATCCTGGGCATGCAACCCGACAAAAGTGGCTTTGAAAAATTGGCTGTATTCCCTTGGAAACCATCCCTTATTCACAAAATCGTAATCCTCTAAGACCGATTTTGCTGTTGACTCACAGGCGAAGCCCCTGCTGTCAATTAAAATGATGTCCTTAATATTGCTGTTGAGTTTTAATATGTCCTGCAACAATTCATTTATCTTTTTGCTGTTTTCGAATTTTACCGTTATGTCTTCAAGGTTTTCTTCCCTGACCCCTTCAACCACAAGTGAGTTGCTGGCTGTTATTTGCAGCAGTGCGTTTATTTGCCCAAAATAGGAGTCAAGGTTTACTCTTGTTTCATCCGCAAGCTTCGTTGTATAATTCAATATTTCATTAATCAGGATATTGGAAAAAAAATTATAGGCCATGAATCCGAACAACCCTATGGATAATAGAAATATCAAGGAAAAGTAGATTATTATATGTTTTTTTATGGACTTCGTCAAAAACAGCTTTTTCATTTTGCGCCTCCAGATAATGATAAGGAATTACCGCAAAAGCCTTCCGCTACTTTATGCTTATCCTGTCGATGTCCGGCGCCCAGCCCTCTTCATTGGATATCTTGATGGTATTGACTCCTGCCTTCAAATTTATATCCAAATCTTTAACCGCAATCTTCGTCCAGGTAATGGTCGGCTCAAACTCCACCTTTATTCCCAGTTCTCCGTTTACGCTTATATAGGCGGCTCTTGGCTCGGCGGAGGTATAATAAATGCTTAAGGTATGTGCGCCGTCCTTGTCCGCTTTAACATTGTTGAACTGAAGCGTACCGGCATCGTTCCCGATGTATCCCACCTTTTTCCCTCCGGAGCACTTTGCCCCCGCCGCCTCTTTTGCGGAGCTGGCAAGTGTGTTCTCCTTGGCCTCCGCCTCATAGGAATTTAAATCCTCCGATGCCATAACCTCACTTTTTGGTTTTGGCTTGGGCTGGTGGACCGGTTTTGGTGCCGGTGCCGGCTTTGTCATAGAGCCTCCTTTTCCCACTGTAAACATCCCCAGATCCAGCCACCCGTCATCATACTGGTATTCATTTGCAAATCCCAGCTTATTGCCGTTTGGGAGCGGATTTTCCACCCTCATGCATATGCTGTAGTAGCCGTCCTCCAACCCATTTTTATCCGGTGCGGTGAATTTGAAGCTGACAGGCTTTCCATCCGCCGGGATGGCGTTCAGATCCCACCGGGTGGTCCAGGAGGCCACAAGCTCATTGTTTTGCTTGACCCCCACCTTCACAGGCCACAGGGTGTGGTCATAATAAAATGGAGCAATACCGACATTCCGGATATCTATTTCCAGTTTCAGCTTTTCATTGCTGTTGACATCGTCAAAGAAATACGCCTTTACTACGTTCAGGTCATACCCCATTTGATTTGCCGCCTTGACAGCCGCTTCCCTGGTCTTGTCCCCATAGCCTTTTATGCCTTCATTGATCAGCCATGACGGGCGAATCACTTTTAAATTGTCATCCCACTTCTCCTTGGGTTTCTGAGGCGCCCCTGTCCACGGTTCACTTTCGAAGATTGTCGCCTGAATTTCCGGTCTCAGTTCCCCGCCTACAGGTGCAGTCTTCCATCTCTCCTCCAAAGAAGGTTTCGCTTTTTTTAATATTTCTCCGAAATTAAATGCTTCTCCCCCCATTGAAACGGGAGCCGTCTCAAAGCAGTATGAGTCATCATGAAATCCGAAGTTTGCTTTACTTTCCGCACTCTTTCCTTTGGGGTACCTGAGCAGAACTTTTGTCTTTTTGAAGCTTTTTTCATAGGACCCGATCACTTCATTAAACACTTCAACGGAGGGTTCATAGTTTTCACTCCTGTCTGTTCCGTTGTAAGGCCAGCAGTGCCATTCCCCCCAGAAACCCAGGAACCCGCCTGTTACAAAGGCAATTCTCCCGTCTCCGTCGTATTTTTCTCCCAGAGCCAAAATACAATTTTGAATGGTCTTTCTAAGATTCATATCTGAATAGTCAGGAATTTGACTGGTATAATTGCCAAATTCCGAATAATCGTGTGTGATCAGGTTATAGGGCTCTTTCCTCAAAAATTTGGGGATGCCTGTGGGACGCTCTTCCGGGTCTGTCGTAGGATAATCGATGTAAACCCTGAATACCGCCTGGTTTCCTCTCTCAGCAACCACATTCAGCTGTTTCTCCAGTTCTGCAAAATCGGGTTTGGTATCGGGAGTTGAATCCGGGTCGGGATATAATGAACTCATGGGTATGTAAAACCATTCAAGGCTATGTGGAAAATCCGTATAGCTGTTTGAAAATGGTACAAAGCCTTTCAGAGGATTGTCATCAAAGGATTTTCCGGGCTCAATCCCATGTGCGGTCAATCTTCTGTTTTCTGATATTCTTATGTTTATTGCCAGGGAACAGATAATGATGATGATCAGCCCAATCACTAAAAAAAGTGCCTTCCTTTTGTTAAACATACAATTCCCCCTCAAACAAATTTGGAATCACTTCCATCTTCATTGTAATTCTGCAAATTTTTGATGTAAATTTAAGATATTTATCATTCGTAAACGAATTTAAAATCCCCTATGTTTCAAATTTTACAAAATGTTCAAATAATTAATCTCGAGGTTTCCTCCACCTACATTAATTTTTCAAAACAAGTTTAAGAAATTTAACAGGGAGCATATTAAATTCCTTTACACATGCGAATTCTTCTAAATTTACTCCCCCCGCCCGCCGGTGCTAGACTGGAAATACGGACGCACAAAACTTGATAAAGAGGATGATGGTATGGTCGAAATTAATCAAGGCTCAATTGAACCTGCACAAGCAAATCCGATTACTTATGGCGGCAAAACTTCCTTCTTCCATGAGCTTTCGCAAAAGAAGCTGTTATATTTTATGGCTCTTCCCGGGATTCTTGTGTTATTGATGTTCTGTTATGTGCCCATGGCAGGGATATACATCGCTTTTACCGATTACAACGTCCAGGACGGAATTTTCGGCAGCAGATTCGTAGGACTGGAAAACTTCAGCTTTTTCTTCACCGATGGGGGACGTGCCTGGAGAGTAACCTGCAATACGGTTATTCAAAACTTTTACTATATTATCGCAGGATTATTTTTTCAGATTGGTATCGCTCTGTGTATTAACGAAATAAAAAACCGTACGTATAAAAGACTGACCCAGTCCATGATGTTTTTCCCCTATTTCCTGTCCTGGGTCGTCATCGGGGCTATCGTATACAGTCTGTTTTCGTCCGATGTGGGAGTCGTAAATACCTTTTTAAAAAGTCTTGGTTTGGAACCCATCCGATGGTATGCAGAAAATCAGTATTGGCGGTCCATCCTGGTAGGCACCAACATATGGAAATGGTCGGCATACGGTTCCATCGTCTATCTTGCCACCATGTCGAATATTGACCCCTCCTATTATGAAGCTGCGGTCGTTGACGGTGCAACAAGGTTCCAGCAATTAAGACACATTACCTTGCCCTTTCTTGTCCCCACCGCCGTGGTCCTCACGTTGTTTGCAATCGGAAGAATCTTTTATGGGGATTTCGGGATGGTTTACGGCGTAATCGGCCGTGACAACGGAATAATCCTGGAAACAACCGAAGTCATCGATGTCTACGTATTTACTGCAACCCGGTCGGCTTTGGGGTATGCCACCGCTTCAACCATCGGTGTCTATCAGTCGGTGATGGGGCTCATCTTAATTCTCATCAGCAATCATTTTGCTAAAAAAATTAATGACGGCAACGCTTTATTCTAAGGAGGTGAAAATCATGAAACTAACTATATCCGATGGCTTTATCAAGGTATTTTCCCATGTATTTATCGGGCTGTTTGCATTGTTTTGCCTGTATCCCCTTTTGCTCACCCTTGGTGTTTCCTTCTCAAGCGAGAACCTGGTTCAAATACACGGATACAAGCTTATTCCTGAAAAGGTTTCTTTGGATGCCTATACCTATTTGCTTGTTTCCAATGGAGACAGGATACTGAAATCCTATATGGTGACTGTCTTCGTCACCGTGGCCGGAACTTTGCTGTCGCTGTTTATTACCTCAATGATGGCTTTTGCCATGGCCTCCAGAGATATGAAGTATAGAAACGCCATCGCCATGTTCAGCTACTTTACGGTTATTTTCTCTGCCGGCATCATCCCCTGGTACATTGTTTGTGTCAACTACTATAAACTTACGGATAATTTGCTGGGCCTCATATTGCCTTACAGTGTAAATGTCTGGTTTTTATTCCTGATGCGGAATTACTATCAAAGTATCCCTGATGCCATCCTGGAATCCGCAAAAATGGATGGTGCGAATCACTTTTACACCTACCTTAGAATAGCTTCGCCTTTGTCCAAAACAGCTTTGCTGACTGTCGGCCTGCTCTACTCACTCCAGTTCTGGAACGACTGGTGGCTGGCAATCATGTTCATCAATAAGCAGGACCTTTTTCCACTCCAATATTACCTCTACACCATAATCTCCAATGCCCAGGCCCTGGCAAGCGGAAATGTGAGCAGTCTGTCCGGAAAAATCAGCCTTCCGACGGAGACGATCAAAATGGCGGCGACCGTCATCGCAACAGGTCCTATCGTATTTTTATATCCTTTCGTACAAAAATATTTTGTCCAGGGGATTATGGTCGGTGGAGTAAAAGGCTGATCTTCACGCGAATCTGGGCAGCCAGCCTGGTACCTCTTACGGCCGGGGAGTTGCAAGGTATTTGGCGGCCTTTATTCTAAATAATGCTTTGAATCACTGATTCAAGGCGACAAAAAATTAAAGGGGGATCATTAAATGTTAAAGTTTAAAAAACCATTGGTATTGTTTCTTGCAATCGCACTGGTCATCACTTCATTTGCGGGCTGTGCCAACAAAGCGTCAACAGAAGATACCTCAGCACCGGCAACTGCTTCAAAGGCTGAAACGCCAGCTTCTGATTCAAAGGACACCGGCATACCGAAAGAATTTGTGACCCTGAAGGTTCTTTACCCCGGGGATATGTCCAACAGGATGAAAGAGTTCCTTGGAAACGAATTCAAACAGAAAATGAAGGATGAACTGAATATAGGCCTGGAAGTGACTTATTCTCCCTGGGACCAGTACTGGAACAAAAAGGATATGATGCTTGCAGCCGGTGAAACCATCGAATGGTACTGGGATGGAATCAGCAATTTAAGTAAGGAATATGCCAAAAAGCATATTGTGGCTATCGACGATTTGCTTGCAGCATCCGCTCCCGATATCAAGAAGATCATTCCTGAAGCTAACCTTAAAGCGGCAATGGTCGATGGCAAAACCTACGGAATACCCTCGGCATATTCCCCTTCGGCAGCTCCCTTCCAAATGGCATGCATACGGCAGGATGTCATGGACGCCGTTGGAATCAGCGACATTAAGTCATCCGCTGACCTTGAGCAGCTTGCTGCAAAGTCAAAAGAGAAATTTCCAAGCATGAATGTTGCTTCAATGAGTCTTTTGCCCGCTCTGGCAAGAGAATTCGGCGATCAGGTTTATACCTTCCCCACCGACGGCTATATTCTTGCTGTCGGACAGAATGACAATAAGGTGTATAGCTTCTATGAAACCGAGGCCTTCAAGAAACTCGCAAAATTCAACCGAAGCCTGTACCTGAAGAAATATATCCCCGATGAAGTGACGGTAAAATACAA
>JAFADI010000052.1 GCA_023424965.1 Bacillota bacterium | reverse complement strand
TGTGGTTGATGGGATTGATGAGTTCAAAAAGCTCCCAGGCCCTGTCCCCTTCACCCAGCATGGCAAAAGCGATAATGGCCCAGGCAGCTCCATGGGTATACTGTCCTCCGTTTTCCCTCACACCGGGCACATAGCCTTTAATATAGCCCGGTTCCAGGTCCCCTTCGTCGAAGGGAGGCGTCAGAAGCTTGATCAGCCCGCTGTCCCTGTCAACAAGGTAATCCTCCAGGGAGTTCATGGCCTCCCGGACCCTTTTTGCATCGCCCGCTCCCGATATGACGGACCAGGCCTGGGCGATGGCATCGATCTTGCACTCACTGTTCTGTGCCGAGCCCAGAGGTGCGCCGTTGTCAAAGTAGGCTCTCCTGTACCAGTTTCCATCCCAGGCATTTTTTTCAATAGCCCCGGCGATATCCCCGGCTGCCTTTTCATATCTTTCGGTTCTCTCCTCATCTCCACGCCTCCGGCTGATGGGCACAAACTTTTTAAGCACGGAATACACAAACCAGCCCAGCCAGACGCTTTCTCCCTGCCCCCGGTTTCCCACGGTGCTCATACCGTCATTCCAATCACCGGAGCCCATCAGGGGTATCCCGTGGCTTCCCACCCTCAGCCCTTTTTCGATGGCCCTCACGCAGTGCTCGTAAACGGAGCCCTGGGTCCCGGAGAGATAAGGCGTGCCGTAATGTTCATCTTCAAATTCCCTTAATTGCTCATCTTCAAGGAACGGGACCTCTATGTCCAGGATTCCGTAATCCCCTGTGATTTTTATATACTCCGCCGTGACATAGGGAAGCCACAAGAGGTCGTCGGAAAACCGGGTCCGTGTTCCCTTGCCTTTCGGCTCATGCCACCAGTGCTGCACATCACCCTCAATAAACTGATGCCTCGAATGAAGGAGTATCTGGTTCCTCACCAGCTCGGGCCACAGCTGTGCCACCGAAAGGCTGTCCTGGAGCTGGTCCCGGAAGCCGAAGGCCCCTCCCGACTGATAGAAGGCGGACCTGGCCCACAGCCTGCAGGATATGACCTGGTACACCAGCCAGCCGTTAAGCAGGTAGTTCATGGAACTGTCCGGCGTAGTGACCTCAACGGCTCCCAGTTTGTTCCGCCAGTATGCTTTTACCCCGCTCAAGGCCTCCCTGGCTTTCTCCGCGCTGCCATACCGGAGCAAAATGCTTCTTATTGCCTCCACTTCCCCGCATTGGCCCAGGGTAAATACCACCTCTTTTTCCTCATTCTGCTTCAGGAGCAGGGGCACTTTTATGACGGCACAGGGATCAAGCCCTATTCCCACGGTACCTGAAAGGCTCTGGGTCCTCAAGCCGTCGGGGGAAGAAAGTCCGCCCCAGCCGAGGAATTCCTTCCTGTCACCCGTGATCTGACGTTCCCTTTCCGAGCAGTCCGCAAACATGATCTTCCCGGCAAACTCCTCGTTGTATGGATTTTCTACCAGTACGGCCCCCGTATCATCCTGACTTGTGCGGATGTGCATGGCCGTGGACTGGTCGTTCACTCCCAGTACAGGCCTCACATAATAGGTCAGAGCCAGTTTCCTGTCCTGCCCGGAGAGGTTTTTAAGCCTCAGCAGGGATAATTTTACCGGCCCCTCTTTGGGCACGAATACCGTCATTTCCTGCTGGATTCCATGGCTTGCATGCTGAAAAACCGAATAGCCGAAGCCGTGTCTGATCAAATAGGGGGAATCCTCCCGGATGGGCAGGGGTGTCGGAGTCCAGAGACGTCCTGTCTCCACATCCTGCACATACAGCACCTCGCCCGGGGTATCGCTTACAGGGTCGTTGGACCATGGCGTAAGCTTGTTTTCCCTGCTGTTCTCATTCCAGGTGTAGGAAGAGCCTGATTCCGTAACCAGAAAACCGAATTTCGGGTTCGCGATGACATTTGTCCAGGGCAGGGGCGTATTATGTCCTTTTTCCAGCCGGATGACATATTCGCTTCCGTCTTTGGTGAACCCGCCCAGACCGTTGAAGAAATTCAATTCCTCCTGGGCCAGGGGAATGCTGTCATAGCTCCTTTCCCCCGCGGTAAATTCCATGGGCCTGGGCGTCAGTGCCTGCTGGATGGGCTTGGCCTGCTCCGCCAGGGTGCCGGCTTCACCCCGGAATACCAGCCTTGAAGCCGCAAAAAGAAGGGATAGGTCCTCTTCGGAAATATTGTTCCTGTTCAGGATAAACACCCCTCCGGGCCTGTTGATAATGTCATGGGCATGGCTTGAAGACACCACATCCGGCAGTAAAGCCTGCAGGGGATGGGTGTAGCTGTTCTCCTCATCGTTCAATATCACGATGTCGGCCTTGACATCTTTCAGTCTCCAGAATTCATGGGCTTTCAGCACCTCATAGAGGATATCCAGTTCGTCGGATTTTCTCAGGATAACAAGCACGATGGGAATGTCCCCCGATATTCCGTAGGACCACAGGGAAGACTGCCCCTTCCTGTTCCTCGCGATGATTTCCTGGTTTGCCCTTCTGAGAGGACTCATGAAGAGCAGGCCTGAAATCATATCCTGGTAGAGCTCCGTCTCCGTGGCCTTGATGTTCAGATACCTGGCTTCCACCTGGCTCCTGGTCAAAGCCATTTTGAAGGCCTCTTCAATGGATTCCGCAAGGGAATACTTTTCAAGGATCTGCAAAAGGGTTTCGCTGCTTTCCCCCGTTGCGGTGACGAAGGATACCCTGACGGTTTTCCCCGGTTCCACCCGCACCCTGACCCTGAAGCTCATGACAGGATCCAGCACGGGCCCGCTGGTTCCCGACAGGGGTTTGTTCCTTTCGATAGCGGCGGGACAGACCACGTTATTTCCCCTGCCGATGAACTGCATCCTGTCGGTTTCGTACTGGACATCTCCTACCATCTCCCCTTCCACCACCACCGTATTGCCCAGCCACAGGCTCTTGTCCGATTCCGAGCGGGGGCGCCTGTTGGCAATAATACTCCTTCGCTCGGGCAAATATTCGGTTTTTATAAAAAGGTTGCTGAAGGCGGGATGCGCCATGTCCGCGGACTGAGGTGCCAGGACTGCTTCAAAGTAGCTGGTGACCTCAAGGATGCAGTCGGTGCTTCCGTTGTTCTTCAGTGAAAGCCTCCTTATCTCCGCATTCTCTCCCGTACCCACGACGATTTCCGTGATGGTCTCCACATCGCCGTCGATTCTCTTAAACCTGGCCTTATCGGCGGTAAAAGTGACCTCGTACCTGTCGGGAAGCCTGTATAAAGGCGCATAAGCTGCCGACCACAGGGCGTTGCTTTCGGTATTCCGGATATAGAAAAACATCCCGTACTGGTCTGCCGTTACGTCCTCCCTCCACCGGGTAACCGCCACCATTTTGTTTTTGCTGTAACCCGTTCCCCGGTCGGTAACCATTACGGAATAGTTGCCGTTTGACAGCACATGGGCCCTGGGAAGCAAGGGATCCGGCTTCCTGAACTTGCGTATGGATCCTCTTTCCTTATATACCACGTCTTTGAAGGGAACCACCTTTTCCTTGGTTTCCTTGGTGTAGACAACACTGGTGGGCACCTTTTCCTGCAGGAGAAGCTGGGCTGATTTTACCACCGGATCCCCGTGGAACCGTTTCTGCATGACGTTGTCATGCAGGCAGTTGTTCAGCGCCAGCAGGCTCATGCCTTCATGGTGCGCCATAAAGCTTTTCACAACCACCTTGTTGACTCCGAAGGGCAGCCGTTCCCGTGTATAGTCGATGGCCTCATAAAACCCGTAGGGGCCGTCCATGCCTTCCTTCTTGAGCACACGCAGGTTTTCAAGGGCCTCCTTCGGGTCGATCATGAGCGCCAGAAAAGTGGCATAGGGAGTGGCGACGGCATCCTCGATCAAACCCCGCTTCAAACCCAGCCAGGGCACTCCGATGGCCTTATACTGGTAGTCATGGTTGATGTCCAGGGAATAGAAGCCTGATTCCGAGGCGCCCCAGGGCATCTTTCTCTGCCTTCCGTATTTTTTCTGGCTCCGGATGACAAAGGAGTAGGTCTCGTCCAACAGGGTATTTTTATAGCGCTTCATGATCAAAAGAGGCATCAGGTACTCAAACATGGTTCCCGTCCACGAAACCAGGCCTTTGTATTGATCCACCACCGTTAAGGCTCTGCCCATCTTGAACCAGTGCTTTGGCGGCACTTCCCCCCTTGCAATGGCCAGAAAGCTTGTCTGCCTGGCTTCTGAGGCAAGCAGGTCATAAAAGGAATTGGTGAGCCTGTTTTCCTCGATGTTGTACCCGATGGAAAACAGGTGCTTCTTTTCAACATAAAGGGGAGCAAACTTCATGTTGTCCGCAAGGCTTTTGATCCTTGAAATCAGCCTCAAATAGGTGTCAATGAAGTTTTGGGCATTTCCGGCGGCAGTCAGCACACCGCTTCGCAGCTTCTCCAGGCATTCCGTAAGAACCGCATAGCCCTTCTCTCTGGAAGTCCTGAAGACCCGCAGCACTTCGTCAATTTGTTCCACCGCCTTGCCGTACAGCGAAGGCAGGTCCTTCAAAGGAGCATTTTCTTTTAAAAGCTGCAGGATATTCTCAACGGCCTCCCTGTCTTCCCCCTCCATATCCTGGAGCTCATGGGAAACAGGCTCCGCGAAATCAATCCAGGAATAGAATTCCCCCAGTTCCCTTCTCAGCATTTTTATCATCCTGTCTGCCTTGGACTTCCAGGGAGATTTTTTCATGTCCAGAACCCGGCCCTCCTCGGCAAGCCTGTCCAGAGCCTTTTTCCAGCCGTCCGGGTCGATGGGTTTCTCTGCCGCCGCACGACTGAATTCCTCCATGGCCTCGAAATACCTGTCTCCATCCTTTCCCGCCAGTTCCACCGTATCCCTGAAACCGCTGGCACAGGTACCGTCCAGGAGGGGCTTTGCCAGATATTCCTCCATGCCCTGGACCAGCGTTATGAGGTAGCAAACCAGGTTCCCGCTGTCCACGGTGGATATGTACCTGGGCCTCAAAGGCCGGAGGTTTCTCGTGTCATACCAGTTGTACAGGTGCCCGTTCCATTTCTCCATTTTTTCCACGGTGGTCACTCCGTCCTCAAGAGTTCCCACCATCTCATAGGTGCACACAAAGCCGAAATCCCTGGCGGTCAGCGCCCCAAGAAGTCCCAGTCCTATGTTGGTGGGAGAGGTCCTGTAGGCCACCCCCCTTGGAGGGTCCTCCTGGAAATTGTCGGGGGCCAGGTAATGGTTCTTGTAATTCATAAACTCTTCGAAATACCGCCAGATTTTTCTTGCTGATTTCCTGAGCTCCTGCACGTCATCTTCCGAAAATTCATAGGACTCCTCCCTGTCGGGCCGGCTGATCCTGTAAGCCGCCCAGGGGGAAAAACCCCACATTGCAAACAGCAGAATACCGGGAATCAGCGCTTCCGGCTTCAAAAAAAAGGCCAGAACCGGAAGGACCAGCGTCAGCAGCAAAGGAAGCTGCATCTTGTTCCAGTAGCTCCGCAGTGAATTTTTATCTCCCTTTTCAACATCCGCCGCCGTCACCCACTCCAGCATGTTCTTTTTGGAAAAAAGCACCCGCGTCACGGTCACCAGTATGGCGTCCAGCATGATATACGTCTGGTAGGGAAGAAAGAGAAAGGTGACCAGGATCTGGTACAGACCCGCTTTAAACCCGGACATGACGGGAATATGCCGTTTCAGTCTGGGTCCTCCGGAGTTTTTTGAAAAGATTGTGTCAATGGCGGAAGTCACCAGGGGAACGGCCAGTGCCAGCAGCGATACCACGAGCCAAACCGCCCAGCTTCCAGGTAAAATACTGAAGCCCAGTACAATCAGAAGCATGATGGCTGGTGACAGCAGGCTCCTTCTCAAATTGTCGAATATTTTCCACCTGGAAATCAGGTTTAAAGGGTTTTCAACCCTTCTGCCCTTCCCGTCGGTAACGGTGCTTCCCAGCCACGGCAGCAGCTGCCAGTCCCCCCTTACCCACCGGTGGAGCCTTGCGGCATAGGAATAATACTTTGCCGGGTAGGAGTCTACCAATTCCAGGTCGCTGACCAGTCCCGCCCTTACATAGGAACCTTCCAGCAGGTCATGGCTCAAAACGGCATTTTCAGGCAGTGCATCCCTCAGTACCCTGTGGAACACCTTCAAATCATAAATGCCCTTGCCGGTGAATATACCCTCTCCGAAAAGGTCCTGGTAGACGTCAGAAATGGCACAGCTGTAGGGATCCATGCCCTCCTGCCCCGTAAATATCCTTGAAAAAAGGGAACGGTTGGAGCTTTCCACATCGATGAGAATCCTGGGCTGCAGGAGCCCGTAGCCTTCCACCACAGTACCCTTCCCGCCGTCAATCCGTGGGCTGTTCAAGGGATGCGCCATGGTGCCGATCATTTTCTTTGCCATACCGATGGGAAGGCTGGTATCTGCATCCAGTGTAATTATGTACTTTATGTTTGAAAAAGGCAGGGCTGTGGCCGACATATAGGCAAAGCTGGTGTCTTCCGCCCCCAGCACCAGGTCGTTGAGCTCCGTGAGGGCCCCTCTCTTTCTTTCCCAGCCCATCCATTTGTTTTGCTTTTCATTAAGCTTCCTTTTTCTGTGGAAAAAGAAGAAGATATCCTTTCCCTCACCGGCATACTTGCCGTTCAGTTCCCTGACGCCCTCCAGCCCCGCCCGGACAATAGCTCCGTCCTCCGGCTGGGTTTCCCGGACCGAATCCTTGAAATCCCCTGCAATTGCGAAGTAAAGATTGTCTTCCCGGTTGGCAAGATAATGGCTTTCCAGGTTTTCCAGAAGCTCTTTCACCCGTTTTTCATCCGTCAGGAGGGCAGGGATTACAACCAGTGTGGCCAGGCTTTCAGGGATGCCCTCCTTAAGCTCAAGGCGCACAAAACTGGAGGGTTTTTTGATTTTACAGACAAGCCAGTTTACCAACCCGGCAGCGATTTCCGAAACCGGTATGAGTGCCGCAATTCCCGCAAGCAGGATGGGAAGCAGACTGCCGCCGTCGGAGGCCCAGGCCGAATAGCCCACCGCCAGAAAACAAAGGACAACCGTAATGCAAAGCAGGGAGCCGAAGTACATTCTCCCCGGCTGCCTGTCAATATAACTGAAGGCCTTCTTTAAAGGCTTTGATTTCTCTTCCAGTTTGTTTAAAAGGACCTCCGAACCTTTACCGATCAGGTAATGGCCCACGTGTTCCTTCCCCGGACCTGCTAGTTCAACCGCCGTTCTGGCCACGTGAAGCTCCGATACGCCATACAGTTCCGCCAGTTCTTCCACCTTTTTCCTGTAGATACTGCGTGACTGCAAGTCCATCCGGGAGTACACGCCCTCCGGGTCCCTTCTTAAAATATCCTCCACGTGGCTGGAGGCTTCAAAAATGTCCATCCAGTCGAAAGAGGAAATAAACTTGAGGCTGATGATGCCGTTTCCGATGGATACGGCCGCTGCCGCCTGGGAATTGTGTTCCTTCTGGGTTATGTCCCCCAGCGTGGTTCCGTGCTTGTCAAGATTCTCATCGATTTGCTTTACGGCATGGGCGTATCCCTGTCCCACCCTCCTGAGCCTGTAGCACAGGTGCTCTATAAAGGACTGGCTTATTTCATCGGTGGAATTCAGCCGGGCTTCAATGGCCTTCAGCAGCTTATCCGTCTTCTCGCTTTCTTCTCCCGTATGCTCATCCAGCAGCTGGTCCGCCTTCCTCCATTCCAGCTGTGTGCTCCTGACTTTTTCGCAGATATGCCTGATATTTTCAATGAGGGCTATCCTTATCATGGCGGGCAAAGCCCATATCTCCCTGTCTGTAAGGACACTATGGGATTGATAGGCTTTAAGGTAGTTCATCAATATGTTTTCATCGATCTGGCTGTTGGTATGGGCGATCAATTCCAGGGCAATGGCATAGACTCTCGCATACCCCTTCAGCGAGCCGCATTTTAACGTAGGAAGGCGGGCATGGTCTTCCTTTGAGATGTCCATCCTCAAGCCCTTCACCTGTTCTTCGATGATATAAAAATTGTCCAGCAGCCATTCTGCCGCCGGTGGTATGGTCAATTTTTTTTGTACGTCTTCGTTGAGGCCTTTGTATACAGCCTGAATATAGCTGTAATTCTCGTTCATCCTTGTTAGAGGCCAATTAAGCTGGCTGCGTTTTTTTGACACGGAATGCTCAATGGCAATTTTTCTGGCATGCTCTTCCAGTTCCTCGCAGGTAAGAGAGGCCTCATACATCCTCACGACTTTTTTATTTCTGTTCCTGAAAAACAGAATATAGAATAAAATTACGGCAATTGCAGCAATACCGACCTGTACTACAAAGCTTAAGTAAAAATTCATTCTGTTAACATCTCCTGTTAGTAAAAATGCATTAATTGCCCAAAAAATTGTATACCATATGTTTTGCTAATTTGGACGTTTTTATAACGGAGATGCCCATTAATTGTGTACAGGCTTATTTTTAGCCTTCTTGCTTCCTTTCAAAGAAAATGTCCGCATCCGTATCCACATCGTGAATAATGGATTGAAGCTCCGCCAGTTCATGATTTGAGGTCTGGCAGCTCAAAATCCTTTTGTCCTGCTGCTGCATTTTGCGGTTGTTGATAAAAACAACCCTTTTCCCCAGGCGGTTGACGATATTCTGTGCGATTTCCTCTCCTTCCCCGGAAATAATAATGACCTTCCTGGTCTTTTCAAAGAGCTCCAGGGTGATGTCAATGGTCTTAAATACGATAAAATAAGCAATCAGCGAATACATCGCCTTTTCCATCCCGAAGGCCAGCCCCGCCAAACACAGGATGAGCAGGTTTATCACAATCATACGGCTGCCGGTTACACTGGAAAGCTGTATTTTTAACGCTTTTCTCCGGTATTCCATCCCGTCCACATAGCCCCCGTACCGGAGGATCAAACCTGAGCCTATGCCCAGGGAAATGCCTCCAAAAACCGTAGACTGCAGAATGTCCTGGTTCTCGATAAATACCGGATTAAAAAACCATAGCCAGAAAATCAGCGACAGCAGCGCAAAGATGCTGGGTAAGAGAATATTCCTGCCCTGCTTTTTGAACTCCAGGTACATGAAAGGGAAATTCAGCAGCAGGATCATAAGGCTCAAAGGGATTTCCGTCAGGTAGCTGACCACCACCGCCGTACCGATGATGCCTCCCCCGATGAGATTATGGGCCTTGAGGAAGATTTCCAGACCCACGGCGGTCAGTATGGAGCCCAGAAGTATATAGGCGTATTTTACCAGGATTGCAGAAGCTGTATTCTTTTTTCTACTCATGCCTTCTCAACCTCCTTCCTTGAGAATCCTCGTTTTAACTGCCCGATCCCTGTATTTTGCCGGCGATACCTTTATAAACCTTGTGAAACAGGTTGTAAATGTTTTTTGATTCCTTCGTCAGCAAGGGCCCCGCAATGGCAAGGATGAGCACATACATGACGGCAAAGGACTGAAGTACCGGCAGCAGTCCTCCCGCCTTTCCCATGTTGGCCATAATGATGGAAAACTCTCCCCGGGACACCAGTGTAAACCCTATATTTGTGGAAGAGCGGACGGATATGCCCGAAACCCGGCCTGCAAAGAACCCAGAAAACATATTCCCCACAATGGTGAGGAAAGCAGCCGCAACAGCCATCCATACGGCCCCTCCCAGGGACAGGGGATCAATGGTCAGTCCGAAGCTGAAGAAAAACATGGCGCCGAAGAAATCCTTGAAGGGCAGTACATGGTGCTCGATCTTTTTTGCATGCGCCGATTCCGCCATGACCAGCCCTACCAGCAGGGCACCGATGGCCTCCGCCACATGGATGGTTTCCGCAAAACCGGCAACGATGAACAGCAAAGCCATGACCACCAGGATGAACAATTCCACCGATTGAATGTTCAACACCCGGTCCATATATTTGACCAGTTTTTTCCCCGCAAAAAGCAGGATGAGAATGAATCCAAGGGCGGTCAGCGAGGTGGCCAGCACTCCCGTAAAGGAACCGGAGCCGCTGAGCAGCAGTCCCGACAGGATGGAAATGTGGATGGCGATGAACAGGTCGTCGAACATGATCATGCCCATAATGATTTCCGTTTCAGGGTTTGCCGTCCGTTTGAGGTCGATCAGCACCTTCGCCACAATGGCCGTGGAAGAACTGGTCATAATACCGCAAATCACCAGCACCTCTTTCATGGGAAGACCCCAGAGCCAGCCCAGCAGCAGTCCCGAAACAAAATTTACCGCAATATAGAAGGTGCCGCCAAACAGGATCGACCTGCCGGATTTGAAAAGGCGCGTCACCGAAAATTCCAATCCCAGATGGAACAGCAGGAATAAGACTCCCAGCCGCCCCATGAAATCAATAAAAACCGAACTTTCAATAAATCTCAAATCGATAATGCCGAAATGGGGCGCGTGAGGCCCCACAGCCATGCCTATGAGTATATAGAAAGGGATTACCGAAAACCGGAGCTTGTTTGAAAGCAAGCCCACCAATGCGATCAATGAGATCGCAAGACCGATTTCAAATATAAGTGCGTTCATAAGCAGTAACAGATCCCTCCCATCTATCCATCCCCATTGAGCAGATATTCCTTCAACAGCTTTATATGTTTTCTTTCTCCTGCAACGACGGCGATGGAACCGGCCGTGAAAACATAATCCGTATGGGGATTGATGTATTTTTTATGGTCTTTTTCAACAATTGCAATGATGGTAGCCCCCGTCTTCTGGCGCACCTGCATGTCACCGATGGCCTTGCCCACGCATTTTGAGCCCTCTTCGATCCTGTACCACTCAATGACCAGATTATCCAGTACTACGTCGATGGTCTCCAACGCCTTGGGCTTATATGCCATACCGCCTATAATTCCCGCAACCGTTCTTGCATCCTCGTCATCCATGGTGATCATAGACACACTGTCGTCGGGATCGTCGCGGTAGAAGTGGTAAAGCTCGCGCCGCCCGTCATCGTGGATTACGATTACCAGCCTGTCTCCCCCGCGAACTTCTACTTCAAATTTTCTTCCGATGCCCGGCAAATCGGACTCTCTGACCTTCATAGCAATACCCTCCGTTTTTATTCCTCAGAATTTGCCTGTCATTTTACTTTTTACCCTTTTTAATCAGTCTTTATTCAACCTGGCCTGCTCCAGCATCATGTCCTTGACTTTCATCAGTCTGGTGAGATTTCCCCGCTCATTCTCCTCCAGCTTCATGGAAATATACTTTATGGTTTCGTTCAACTGGGGAATGAGCACATGCTCCAGCGCATTGACCCTTCTGCGGGTCTTCTCGATTTCGTCGGAGAGGAGCCGCACCGCCTTCTCCGTCCGTGCAAGCTCCAGCAGCTCTGGAAGGCTTGCCGCAAGAAGATCCATGGACTTATCCAGTTTCCCCGTGGTAAACGCAAAACCATAGGGATGTACGTCCATTTCTCCCATGTCCTGATGCTGGAAGGAAAATTCCGGCACCTCCACACTCATGATGTTGCTGGTGGAAACCGTGAGCAGCAGCGGCTGGGCAGGAAACATCAGGGCCTGCTCCAGCATCTCCGGCTCCATGGCGGATTTTGCCTCAACGAAACTCTCACGGTACTCCAGCAGGTTCGCCTCCGTTTTCTCTCGGAGCTCCTTATTTTTGCCCGCCAGTTCAAGAAATTTTTTCATGAGCTCATCCCGCTTGTCCTTGAGGAGCTTGTAGCCCCTCCGCGCCATCTGGAGCCTCTTTTTCAGCCTTGTCAGTTCCATCCTGGTGGGATTTACTCTCATTACGGCCATAGGGCTATCCCTCCCGCTCTTTCATGGAATGACCCGCGTCTTGAAAATGGGGTTCCAGGTATTTGTCCAGGTATTCCTCCCTGACACGCTTCAATTCTCCTCTGGGCAGCCTGGATAAAAGCTTCCAGCCTGTCTCCAGGGTTTTTTCAATGGTCCTGTCCTCATGAAAGCCCTGGGACACATACTCTTTTTCGAAAAGGTCGGCAAAGCCCGCATACAGCTTGTCGATATCCGACAGGGCGCCCTCCCCCAGAATAACGGACAGCTCTTTCGCCTCTTTCCCCCTTGCATAGGCGGAAATCAGCTGGTTCATGGTATCCGCATGGTCCTCCCTTGTCTTTCCGGTTCCGATCCCTTTGTCCTTCAAACGGGACAGGGAGGGCAGCACGTCGATGGGGGGGCTGATGCCTTTCCTGTAAAGCTCACGGCTCAGTATGATCTGGCCTTCCGTGATATAACCCGTCAAATCGGGGATGGGATGGGTCTTGTCATCCTCCGGCATGGACAGGATGGGAATGAGGGTGATGCTTCCCTCCTGGTCTTTTTTTCTTCCCGCTCTCTCATAGATGGTGGCCAGGTCGGTGTA
Organism: Bacillota bacterium; assembly: GCA_023424965.1. Taxonomy (GTDB): domain Bacteria; phylum Bacillota; class Clostridia; order Acetivibrionales; family JAFADI01; genus JAFADI01. The sequence goes on along the minus strand of JAFADI010000052.1, from coordinate 11,965 downwards.
CAAATATCCCGGATAGCCCCTTCTGCCCGGTACTTCCTTGCGGGCCGCGGAAACTTCCCGCAGGGCCTCGGCATAATTGGTTATGTCGGTCAGTATGACCAGCACGTGCATATTCTCCTTGAACGCCAGGTATTCCGCCGCCGTCATCGCCATCCTGGGTGTGGCTATACGCTCTACGGCAGGGTCATTGGCAAGGTTTATAAAAAGTACCGAACGGTCGATAGCCCCGGTGTTCTTAAGATCGCTGATAAAGAAATCCGCTTCTTCAAAGGTAATCCCCATGGCTGCAAACACCACGGCAAAATTCCCCTCTGTTCCGGCCACTTTCGCCTGCCTCGCGATCTGTGCCGCCAACTGGGGATGGGGCAGCCCCGAGCCCGAAAAAATCGGCAGCTTCTGGCCCCTTACCAGGGTATTCAGTCCGTCGATGGCGGAAACACCCGTCTGTACAAATTCTGACGGATAATTGCGTGCTGCGGGATTCATAGGCACTCCGTTGATGTCCATACGCGCGTCGGGAATCACCTCCGGCCCTCCGTCCATGGGCTTTCCCAGTCCGCTGAAAACTCTCCCCAGAATATCCGGTGACACGGGGAACTCAATCCCTCTCCCCATGAACCTGACCTTGCTTTCCGCCACATTGATGCCCGCCGAACTTTCAAAAAGCTGCAGCAGCACCGTATCCCCGCTGACTTCAAGGGCCCGGCACCGGCGTATCTCGCCTCCCGGCAGCTCTATTTCACCCAGTTCGCCGTATTTCACCCCCTGAACCTGTTTTACCAGCATCAGGGGTCCTGCTACCTCAGAGATGGTTTTGTATTCTCTTATCATTTTCCGTCCCCCTTACTCCTGATTTGTCAGAGCCTTCACCTGCTGCTCCAGGTCCTTTTCCAGCCTGCGGAAGCCCTCTTCCGCCTTATCCTCCGGAATATATTTGGCCCTGCCGATCTGTTCCCTGACCGGCAATTTGAATATTTCTCCCACATCCGCTCCCTGTTCCACGGCACGGCAGCCGGATTCATAAAAAAGCAGCATGAGCCTCAGCATGTAATATTGCTTGCGGAGGGAGGTATGGGTATCCACCTCATGGTAGGCATTCTGGTGCAGATAATCCTCGCGGATGGATTTTGCCGCTTCCAGTGCCAGCCGGTCACCCGCTGAAAGAGAATCCACACCCACCAGCCTTACGATTTCCTCCAGCTCCGCCTCCTTCTGCAGCAGCCACATGACCTCCGTCCGGAGGCTGCTCCACTCCTCCGCCACATTGGCGTTGTTCCACCGGTCCAGACGCTCAAGATAAAGCGAGTAGCTGGTCAGCCAGTGGATGGCCGGAAAATGCCTCCGGTAGGCCAGGCTGGAATCCAGGGCCCAGAAAACCTTCACAATCCTGAGCGTTGCCTGGGCCACAGGCTCCGAAATATCTCCCCCCGGCGGGGAAACGGCGCCGATGGCCGTAAGTGTACCTTCCCGTCCTTTGCTGCCCAGACTTATGACCCTGCCGGCCCTTTCGTAAAATTGGGCAAGGCGGGAGCCCAGATAGGCAGGATAACCTTCCTCTCCCGGCATTTCTTCCAGCCGTCCCGACATTTCCCTTAAGGCCTCCGCCCACCTGGAGGTGGAGTCCGCCATAAGGGCCACATTGTATCCCATGTCCCTGAAATATTCCGCAATGGTGATTCCCGTATAGATTGACGCCTCCCGCGCCGCCACCGGCATGTCGGAAGTATTTGCAACCAGTACCGTCCTGTTCATAAGGGATTCCCCGGTCCGGGGATCCTTCAGGCGGGGAAATTCCGACAGCACGTCGGTCATTTCATTGCCTCTCTCACCGCAGCCGATGTACACGACGATTTCCGCATCGGCCCACTTGGCAAGCTGGTGCTGCACCACGGTTTTACCGCTGCCGAAAGGCCCCGGCACTGCAGCAACTCCTCCCTTGACCAGCGGAAAGAAGGTGTCGATGACCCTCTGTCCTGTTATCAAGGGCTCTTCCGGCATAAGCTTTTCCTTATAGGGCCTTCCCTTACGCACCGGCCACTTCTGCAGCATTTTTACCTCTGCGGCCTCTCCGTTTGCTTTCCTCACAACAGCCACCGGCTCTTCGATGGTGAATTCACCATTGTAGATTTCCTCCAGGACGCCTTCCACTCCGGGAGGTATCATGATGCGGTGCTCTACGATATTGCTTTCCTGGACCTTGCCTATGATATCCCCTGCAATTACGGCAGAGCCTTTTTCTGTCAGTGCTTCAAAACTCCACTTTTTTGTCCTGTCCAGGGAAGAAACATCCACTCCCCGGATGATATTGCTGCCCATCCGTTCCCGCATTGCCTCCAGGGGTCTCTGTATTCCGTCGAACATCTGCCCGATGAGTCCCGGCCCCAGTTCCACGCTTAAAGGCGCTCCGGTGGATGTGACCTCCTCTCCCGGTCCAAGTCCCGCAGTTTCCTCATATACCTGGATTGAGGCGCGGTCCCCGTGCATTTCGATGATTTCCCCCGTAAGCCTGTATTTTCCTATACGCACTACGTCAAACATATTTGAATCTCTCATTCCCTCCGCAACAATCAGAGGTCCTGAGACCTTGACAATGGTTCCCCTGCTCATCTCCGTCTCCTTTCTCAAGTGCCCCTCTCATTCTACCCGTCTCTAAAAAGAATATCCGCACCCACGGCACGCTCCACGGCCTTCCTGAGTCCCATTTTCCCTATTCCGAGAGAGCCCTGCCTTCCGGGAATGGGGATAAGGGCGGGAATCCTGAGGGAGCCGTACCGCTCCATGACGGAAGCACATTGCGCCGCTAATTCCTCTGTGATGAAGATAAGGGCATAGCCTTCTTCCACCAGTTTTTGCAGCGCACTCTCCACTTCCGTGCCCTTTTCTACCTCCCAGGAGGAAATGCCAAGGGCTTTAAAACCCAGGATGCTGTCTTTGTCGCCAATGACCCCTATTTTATGCATAAAGCCTCCCCAATCCTTCCCTGATTCTCTCGGCGGAAATGCGGTTCAATTTCCCCGTCATGATCCGGCGCACCGTTCCCAGCTCCCTTTCCTTCCGCAGCAGATAGGCAATCAAAGGCTCCAGGCCGGAAATCTTGCTCCCGCCTTTTCTTATGAATCCCCGGCTCACCTCATGGTAGGCCTCTTCCAGCCAGTTCAAGCCTCCGCCCGTACGGTAGTCCTCTGCAGCCTCTCTGGCCCAGGTTCCGTAGGGTGTGCGGCGCAGCTCCGCCGCCAGTTCCTTTTCCACCGGATCCCGCCTCGGAAAAAACCTTTCCGCAGCAATATACCCGCCCGGCAGTAAAACCCTCTGCAAGAATTCCCGGTTCCTTTCTCCCGGCTTGAGCCGGAGATAAATATCCATGTTCCGCAAATCTGCAAGGCAAGCCACATAATCCTTCAAAAATGTGTGGTTGAAGGCTTCGGCGATCTCCCTCATACGCTGGAAGCAAGCCCTGTCCACAATGAAATCCACCGCTTTCATATCTCCCGTGTGATGGAAATCATCCAGGGCTTCCTCGATTGCCCGGCGCATAACCCCGGGCAGGCTTGAAAAAGTCCTTTCACGGATCATATTCTTCAGCTTTTCCGCTTCCATTGAGCCTTTCCCGCTCAAATACCTGTCAAAGTCTTCTATTCCTGCAAACTCTGCCTTCAATATGACTTTCACCATATGGAAATCGTGAGGCTGCAAAAACAGGTCAAAGACTTGAGGATCGGGGGCAATGCTCCTGAGCAGAACGTAAAGCTTTTTGCCTTCTTCCGCCAGCAGCCTTTCAAAATCGCGGGCCTCCGGATTTTCCGCCCCCTGCCGTCCATAGCGCGCATCCGTCAAAACCTTTAACGCCTCCTCCGCTGTTGCGGAGTCAATCATCCGGTTTATATCATTGCGGCTCAGGAGCCTGTTTTCCACTGTCTTTATCCTGGACACGGCATAGATATATTCCGGGTCTTTTATCCGTGACAAGTTTTCCCCTCCTCTCCGTCCCGGTTTTCTTTCACCCTCACCGGATATTCAGCATGGAATAAGCCAGTTCCTCCAATTCTTCACGGTGGGCCCGCATTAACGCCTCAAAAGAGTAATTCAGTTCCACGTCCCCTGTCTTCAATACAAAACCTCCGCGGATATCATAGGTATATGGGGACAGGCTCACCTCAACCTGCTTTCCCAATCCCTGTGCCTCAAGGCTTATCCTTGTCATGAGGTCTTCCCCCAGGCGGTCCCTGTCTGTCGACGACAAGATGATTTCAGCTTTTTCCTTTCCGGCGGCGCCGGCGATCATATGTGCCAAAAACCGGCAGTATTCCCCGGCTGGCATGCTGCAAAGCTTTTCTATGGCCATTTCAAAGGCCTTCTCCACAACCTGACGTTTCACCTTCAGGCCTTCCTTTTTCAGCTCCATATCTGCAAAAGCAATCATGCGCTTTCCTGTGTCGGCTGCTTGCCTTTCCGCTTCCTCCATGATAGCATCTCTTTTTTTCTCGGCCTCAATACGGGCGGCTTCCAGAATTTCTCCGGCCTTTTCCTTCGCTGTGCTTATCTGTTCTCTGGCATAGATCTCCGCATCCTCCAGAATCCTTTCCTTGATTTGTTCAATTCCGGCCATACCACCCCTCCTTGATTTTTATCTCCCTTTCGGCGGCAGATCATTCTATGCCTTGCCGATAATGAGAATAGAAACGATCAGCGCAATGATGGCAAACATCTCTGCCATTAATATGAGCATGATGGCCCGGCCCATATCCTCCGAACGTTTTGCGATCATCTGCATGCCCGCAACGGAGATCTTGCCCTGGTAAATGGCGGAAATCAATCCCACGATACCGATGGGAATCGCCGCCACAAAAAGTGTGATTCCCCGCTGGGCATCCATTGTCCCGTCTCCGATCCTGGCCAGGATCAAAAATGCAATTACAAAGCCATAAATGGCCTGGGTACTGTTTGTAGCCTGCAGCACCATCACCGGGCCGAACCTTCCGGGCTCCTCCGTCAGCACTCCGGCTCCCGCCTGTCCCGCCTGCCCCATTCCTATGCAAGAACCGGCTCCCGCCGCAAAAAATGCCAGGGCTGCTCCCATGATCGCCCAAACCTCACCTGTCATTCCCAAAAATAATGCGTCCACAATCCTTTCCCTCCTGTAAATGAATATATTTTGTGTTTGTTTTCAGTGGTTTGAAGGGAACTCCTCCCCCCATGTAAAACCTGCCGAAAAATTCGATATACTGGAGCCTGCTGGAATGCACAAAGGCACTGAGTATGGCAATGGCAAAATTGAGCGAATGGCCTACCAGCAGTATCAGTACAAATCCCACCACCTTCAGTATGTTGTCCGTCCCGTTCATTGCCGCAATTTCATATACGATAAAACCTATGACGGTTGTGGCCAGTCCAAGGGCCATCAGCCTGGAATAAGAAAGCACATCGCTTGCAAATTTGATAAGGTCGTAGAGCTTTCCCGCTCCCGAAAAGAACTTCAAAAAGATGTTTTTCTTTTCCCTTCCCTGGGTGACCACAATGACAGCCGCACTGCCTGCAAGCATATACTTTCCTGCCGTAACCAGATCTTCCGGAGCCTCTCCCGCAGCAAACACGTAAGGGAGCACAAACAGGACGAAGCCTGTAAAAAATACATACCATACCACAACGTCCAGAAGAATGTCCACGTATTTTTTCTGGCGGAACAGATTGACGCCTTTTACTGCGATGCCCACATAGATGTGCAGCACTCCAAAAAGGAGGGACCATCCCAGAAATTCCTCCGGCCTCTCCACAGGGTTCATCCACAGATAGTATTTTGACAGGGCCGGAATGCCCATCCATCCCCCGAACAAAGCCCCCCAGAACACAGTGGATATTCCGCAGTACAGGATGAGTTTCACAAACCTGCGGGTGCCTTCTTCCATCCTGATTTTCCAAAGGATAATGCCCGACGCCAGGATGAGTCCGAGGCCGTATACCGCATCCCCCATCATCAGCCCGAAAAAGAAGACAAAAAACAGCGACATTACAAAATTGGGATCCACTTCCCTTGCGTGGGGCAGGCTGTACATCGCCGTAATGGCTTCCACCGATCTTCCCATCTCACCATTTTTCAAAAGCACCGGGTATTCCTCATTTTCCAGGGGTTCCCGTACTGCCGCAACGCAGGTCCATTTTTTTTGCAGCACTTCCGACAGATACTCTCCAAACCGGGAAGGTACCCAGCCTTCCAGTACAAACACATTCTCCGTGCCGGCCAGCTGCATCAGGGCCTGTTTCCTGTCCCGCCGCATCATAAGAGCATCATACAGCAGTTCCAGCTCTTCCATGTGCTCCGCATAAGCGGCCATTTTTTGCGAAATGCCCTCATACTCTCTTTCGAGCCTCTGGATTTTTTCCAGGGCCTGACGGATGTTCTCTTCGGCGGTGCCTTCCAGGTCCTTGAAAGCAACCTTTGTAAAACCGTGCTGCTTTAATACCCTTCCCAGGGCCTCCGCCACCGAACGGTGATATATAAGATAAATGTAGATATGCTCCCGTTCCCTGCTTAAAACTTGCAGGCAGCAAGCACCTACTTCCTCCAGTTCCTTTTCCATATCCTCTATTCTGTTTTTTCCGGGAACATACCCCATCACCACCGAGGCTGCTTCCGTACCCGCCATGTTCAGCGGAATGTCCAGGGCTTTCCATGGCTCAAGGGATGCCATAAGGTTGGCATACCTGTTTTTTTCACTGCGCAGGTGAGCCATGTGCTGCTCACTCCAGGAGACGGCGTCCACAATATCCCACAGCCGTTCCTGCTCACGCCATACCTTTTCGCAGCTTTCCCTCGGCACAAGCCGCCTTGCCGCAAATAAGTTTTTTTTCCTGGCGTCGTATCTCTCCAGATGCTTTAAAATCAGAGAGATTTTCCCCATTTTTTCTTCCAGACCTGAGACCTCCCCCGGCTCAATGCCGGAAGACAGCTTTCCTTCCCATTCTCCCTCCGGGAGTCCGGACACCGCGTCCTCAAGGTGTACGGCACCTAATTCCATAAGGCTTTTCAGTATGTCCTCCCTGTCACTGTTAAGCCCAACCAGCGACAGCCTGCTCATTTCAACGACCGACATACGTCTTCACAATCCTTTCCACCATCACTTCTGCAACCTGATCTAATTTTTTTTCGGCATTTTCCCGGAGCCTGTTACACTCTGCCCTGGCCTGTTCCTTCACCTTCCGGACATGGAGCTCCGCAGCTGCCTGAGTGTGCTTCAAAACCACCTCCGCCTGCTTTTTCGCTTCTTTTTCTGCCTGCTGTAGCAATTGCTCTTTTTCAGTCCCGGCAGCGGCCAAAATTCCCTTTCCCTCTTCCAGTGCCTGTTTGCGGATTTCGGCCGCCCTATATTCTGTTTCAGTGATATGTCTTATGAGTTCTATGGACACAATTTCACCCCCTTTACCCAATATGGCATTTTGCTGTATTCCTTTTTGAGGCCCCAGCGCATGTCTTTCTCTTGTAAATGGTTGTTCCTTGTTCACCAATTGGCTTAATAAATACGGTTTAAAAAATCACAGATGATGGACATCTTTTTAGAAAGGATGCAGTCCGGCAGAACATGGGCGGAAAACATCCAACTTTGGAATATGAATCAGGTCGTCGGATTCTGTCTTCATTTTAACCTATATTCGCATGTTTTTCAAGGTTTTATTTGAATTTTTATAAATATTTCTTATTATCTCGCATTGTCTTCGTCAATCTACTTCAATCGAAGTGGCACATTTTTAAATGACGGTTTTCTTGCAAAAAAGGCTTGAACAATTTACCAGAGGGTAATCTGCCCAAACCTTTTCCAATCCTTCTGCCGTTATATATCCAGTTTGTTTTGTATTATAAAATGCGCTAATCTAAACCAGCGACTTTCTATACAATAAGGATGTAAAATTTTAGATCCACTGGTGGTGGAAAATGCCCGCCTTATCCACCCGTTCAAAGGTATGGGCTCCAAAATAATCCCGCTGGGCCTGAATCAGATTGGCAGGCAGCTCTGCACTCCTGTAGCCGTCAAAGTAGGCAAGGGCACTCATAAAAGCAGGTACGGGCAAACCATTCATCACGGCGGCGGAAATTACCGTCCGCCATTCCGTCTGGTATTTTTCGAGTATTTCCTTAAAATAAGGGTCCAGCATGAGGTTGGGGAGGTCCGGATTCCTGTCGTAAGCTTCCTTGATTTTCTGGAGGAATCCTGCGCGGATAATGCATCCCCCTCTGAAAATCATGGCGATGCCTCCAAAGTTCAGGTTCCATCCGTATTCCCTTCCCGCCGCCTTCATCAGTGCAAAACCCTGGGCATAGGAACAAATCTTGCTTGCATACAGGGCCCTTCTCACGGCTTCAATGAAAGCAGTCTTCTCTACGGGAGAAACCACCCGGTCGGGCCCCTTGACAACACTGCCCGCAACGACCCGTTCTTCCTTTATGGCGGAAATGCACCGCGCAAATACCGCCTCTGCAATGGTAGGAACTGCAACCCCCAGGTCCAGAGCGCTCTGGCTGGTCCACTTCCCCGTCCCCTTCTGTCCCGCCCTGTCGAGAATAACGTCCACCATGGGCTTTCCCGTTTCAGCGTCATATTTTGAAAAGATGTCCGCTGTTATCTCAATGAGGTAGCTGTCCAGCTCTCCTCTATTCCATTCTTCAAACACGCTGTGCAGCTCTTCCACGGATAAGCCCCATATTTCCTTGAGAAGCAGGTAGGCCTCGGCGATCAACTGCATATCCCCATACTCGATTCCGTTATGGATCATCTTGACATAGTGGCCTGCGCCATCCCCGCCGATATAGGTGCAGCAGGGTTCTCCATCCACCTTTGCCGCGATGGCCGCCAGAATGTCTCCCACATGGACATAGGCGTCCTGCTGTCCTCCCGGCATGATTGCAGGGCCCTTCAACGCACCTTCTTCCCCTCCCGAGACACCGGTTCCGATATATTTAAAGCCTTCTTCCTCCAACTGCCTGCTCCTCCGGATGGTATCCATGAAAAAGGAGTTTCCTCCGTCGATCAATATATCTCCCGGGGACAGATGGGGCTTCAGCTTCTCGATGGTTTCATCCACCGGCCTGCCGGCTTTGACCATGATCATGATCTTGCGGGGTTGTTCCAGCGAGTTCGCAAATTCCTCCAGAGAATAGGTGAATTCAATGTTCTTGTCGCCAGCCTCATTTTTAAATTTGTCCGTTACTTCCGGGGACCTGTTGTACACGGAAACGGAAAATCCCTTGCTTTCAATGTTGAGGGCAAGGTTTTTGCCCATGACGGCAAGCCCGATAACTCCAATCTGCCGGTTATTCATATCAGCTTATTTTCCTTTCAAATTTAGTTAAGGTTTTTCAACCATATTGTAGTAGAAATCCATTTTCCCATTGTCATATTCCACTAAAATTATACCCTTGAACAAAGTCTTCAAACTGGTTTATATGCCTAAAAACCACAAAAGAACAAAGTGAATCACCTTCACCTTGTTCTTTGAAGTTCGAAAGAATTCCCACAGATTCCCCACCATTTATTGAGGAGGGGTGAATTCGATCTCATGCCTTAATATCTCGTTGATCCGTTTCTCCAGCTTATCCATATCGAAATCGGCTTCCTTCTTTATGCTCTTTCTGAGCATGGGTCCTACCTGTGCAAGGTCGTCAAGGGTATCCCGCAGGAGTTCCAATGCAGCCGCTGCCTCCAATTCCTCCCTGGGGACTTCCACCATATTTGCAAGAATGGAATTTTCCGTTCTGGAGGCAATGATGGGAGATCTGACGTTTTCCACATATACAACCGTTCTTTTTCCCGGTCCCCGGTCGTCTTCAATGGGTTCCAGGCTGATAATCTTGTCGGACCTTGCGAACTTCCCGTATCCCAGGGGAACCATTACGTTTTCTCTTATTTCCATACTGTCACCTTCTTTGTACATTGTCGATTAACAGCAGTATTCCCAGCTTTCCCCAATAAATACACGGTATCCCTGCTTTCAACCTTTTTTATCTGAACTCCTCCGCATCCCCGGGGACCAGCTCGGAATTCTGCTTGATATACCCCATCAGTTCTTCCAGGTGTGCATACGCCAGGGCGACGTAAGTGTCCGCCGCACCGTAATATATTGCTATCCTGCCGGTGTCCGCATCGCACAGGGCTGCGCAGGGGAAAGCCACGTTGGGCACAAAGCCGGAAGTCTCATATTGCTTCTCCGGAGTCAGCAGATAGTCCCGGGTCCGGTACAATACCCTGGCAGGGTCCTCTATATCCAGGATCGCAGCACCGAAGCTGTATACAAGTCCGTTGCAGGTTCCCGTAACCCCGTGGTAGAACACCAGCCAGCCCTCCGTGGTTTCAATGGGAACAGCCCCGGCTCCGATTTTGACGCTCTGCCACCAGCCGGAGCCTCCCCTGGCCATAACCCTCCGGTGCCTTCCCCAGTGGGTCAGGTCGGGACTCTCACTGATGGAAACATCCCCAAAGGGAGTGTGCCCGCTGTCACTGGGCCTGCTGAGCAGCATATACTTGCCATTCACCCTCCTTGGAAATAAAACCCCGTTCCTGTTAAAGGGGATAAAAGGATTCTCAAGCCTGACAAACTTTTTAAAATCCTTGGTTGCTCCCAATCCCAGGGATGCCCCGCCGAAATCGGTGCACCATACGATATAATAGGTATCATCGATTTTTACCAGCCGGGGATCATAAGCGTAGTTTGGCTGATAGGGCTTCTCCTGCTCATCCACCCACCGGATTTGTCCGTCCTCGATTTCCCACCTGAGCCCATCCTTGCTTCTGCCCAGGTGCAGCCGGGCCTTTCCGTCCCTGTAGTCCGCCCTGAAAACACCTATGAATCCACCGTCATAGGGTATTACCGCACTGTTGAATATCCGCGCTGCCTTTGGGGTGGGATTCCAGTTTATGATGGGATTCCCTTCATGACGCCAGACGACATCTTTACAGCCTTGCGGTTTTTCCTGCCAGGGGATGTTGCCGATAGATTCTCCAATGATCCCGATATTTGACATTGATGTACTCCTTTCAACAATTACTCCAGGTTCACCCTGCCGCTTTTGATCAATTCCATATTCCCGCCGATCAGCCTGTATCTCTGCTCCACACAGGCATAGGACCGCAAGGGGTCCTCCGGCGTGTTCAACACATAATCCAGCAGCCTGTCTACGGTTGTGGTGGCCACATGGACCCTTGTGTCCGAGGAGGCATAATAGATGAACAGGTCTCCGTTTTCCTTTGCAACGGCGCCGTTGCAGAACACAACATTGGATACGTCCCCTATCCGCTCTTCCCCCTCGGGGGCAAGCAGAAAACCTCCCGGACGGCATAGGACCTTCCAGGGCCTGTCAAGCTCCGAAAGCATTGCATACAGCACATACCTGAGTCCCGCCGCCGTGTTCCTCACCCCATGGGCAATGTGCAGCCACCCTTTTTCTGTTTTGATGGGGGCAGGCCCCTGCCCATTCTTTACTTCCTTTATTGTGTGGTACTCCTTGCCGTCGAAGATGATCTCTTCCTGGATCCGGGCATGTTCCATGCTGTCGGAATAGCCCCAACCGATTCCCCCGCCCTTTCCCGTCTCGATGAAGCCATCCTGGGGCCTGGTATAAAAGGCATATTTCCCGTTGATGAATTCGGGGTGGAGAACCACATTCCTTTGCTGGATGGACCGGGTTTGAAGGTCCTCCAGCCTTTCCCAGACCTTCAGGTCCCTTGTCCTGGCGATTCCACATGCTGCCACGGCACTGGAGGTATCTCCTTCAGCGGCTTCCGGGTCCTTTCTCTCCGTGCAGAAAAGCCCGTAAATCCAGCCGTCTTCATGCCTGACCAGCCGCATATCGTATACGTTGATGTCGGGATTTTCCGTCTCAGGCATAATTATGGGGTAATCCCGGAATTTAAAACCGTCGATGCCGCCGGCGCTTTCTGCAACGGCGAAGAAGGATTTCCTGTCCGCCCCCTCCACCCGC
>JAFADI010000152.1 GCA_023424965.1 Bacillota bacterium | reverse complement strand
TGCGAGCCGTGCCCGCCCTGCCACCGCACCCCGTGCAGCCTGCCCACCGCATAGCGGGGCAGGTGCTGCCGGGGCGGGCGGCGGTAGGCCGTAACGGCGGATTTTGGCTGGAGGCGATGGGGTGTAACAAAGGGGCTATTCCTTGTTCGTCCGTTTCACTGAACTCATACAGCCCCTCTTCCTCCGAGTCCAGTTTAACATACACATCTTTTGACGCTTGCGCCCCCTCATAGTAGGCAAAATATTATAGCGACGAGATGTTTCATGCAAAAAATGGAAAAGCCTTAACCGGGTTTCCTCTGAAAAGGCTTATATGTAGAATTTCTATTAGTCTGAATAGTTATTGAATAAAACCTCTAACTCCTCTATACCAAATAACCTACCATCACTAATAAATTTTTCAATCTCTATACTTCCATCTTCCATAAACTCAATTTCCCATCTTTGACCTGGAACTGTAACTTCAATCATTATACTTTCATTCCTAATTTTGTCTAGTTTGTAATATATTTTTCTTTCCTCTAATTTGTTTAGAAACTTGATTAAGTCATTTAATTTATTCACGTTATCATCTCCTATCTATCAAATCGTTTATCTGTAAGTAATTTTTTTATTGTTTTATATCCTGGTACACCTTTTTGGGCATTCTTACTTATTTCATCCATTCTCATGTCTAATACTTCATCCCAACTTGGTGCACCCTTACCAAGAGGAGCATTTTTTATACTACCCTTCTTACTTTTTAAAATTTCTTTTACTGTTGATTTACCACCAAACAATTGCAAATTTATTTTTATAAACCCGTTACCTGTTGCCTCGATAGCATCATCGGCAATACTTGCCACAGCTTTGCCCGCACTTAAAGCCTTTCCAACGATAGCCTTTCCCGCACCTCCAAAGCCAGTAAGTACTGTTACCATAACATCGTTTGCAAAATCCTTTTGTCTAGCTATACTATTTGCGTTACTAATGATTTCGTCATGGACATACTGTACTTGTGTAATAGTTCCTGCACCACTGTCAAGCAGGTTATATTCATTAACTAACCCTCTAGCGCCATTCATATCCTCCATATACTCAAATGAATAGCGAATTTTATCTCTTAAAGAATCAGCTCTATTTTGCAAAGATGCTTTATCATTGGATGAATTATACTGCTGCTTTACGCTTATTAACTCCCTTAAATATTTTTCTATCTCATGCCCTGTAGGGTCCCAAAAGTTCAACGGGTCATTGTGACAATATGTATAAAGATTTAAACTTAACGGGTCGTTGTCCTTGCCTAAATAGCTATCTTCACTAATGAAGCGCCCTGTACCTGGCGAGTAATACCTTGCCCTCAGATAGTAGAATCCGGTTTCAGAATCAAAGTATTCTCCTAATTTTATGGAACTGTCATATTTGCTCCTTAATGTGTTCAAAACACTGGTATTTCAACATACTCATAAACTTAAAATCACATATATACTTTTAATAAATATATAATAGATCAATTTTTATAGATTTACGAAAAACTTATATATAATAAATCATGCTTTTATAAATATACTGATAATGATTCAAGATACATCAAATTACTATTTCTTACATTTCTTTTTAAAGATATTATATGCCCTTTTGAATACCTCATTTAAATTTACTCCAAACCCCATAAAATTTGGCTTTAGCTCAATTATTTCTTTCTTAGAAATATCACCAAGCATGTCAACTATTTCATGCGATTTTTCGTGTGTTTCCTTTACAATACTATTAAGATTATCAATTTTATCGATCAGTTTACCTTCAACAATATTCTTTAAAAACTTTAATTGCTCTTCATATTCTTGTATCCTCTTTTTTTCATATTTTCGGCCAATAACAATACCTTCAATTCTTGCTATTTCCACATTATCTAGGTTTAACCATTTTGCCTTATTAATATTATTATCAGCCTCGTCAAGGTTATCTAGATGTAAGTATGAAATTGCTATTAGCTGATACATACTTGATATTTCATCTATATGCATACCAGTGTTGCTGAGATTATCTACTTTCCCTACTCTATACTCATTTACAAATTCAACTATTGTATCCCAAGAATAGCTATAATAGAGATACTTTTGAGCATTCTCAATTACCTTTTCATATAGCTCCATTTTTGAGTAGGTAATAGCAATGCCAAAGTAATTAAATTCAAACGAATCATAAGAACCCGTTTCTTCAGGATCAAAAGTATCTAATGCATTTTTATATGCTGTAATACTCTTTTCATATTCTCCTACCGTTCTATATAAATCACCTAAATACCTATATGCGGAAGAACATTTTGGATTAATTGAGATACACTTTAAGAAATATTTTTCAGAACTCCCATAGTTTTTAAGGTGCATGTATAGCAAACCAATATACTTACTGGATAGTTCATCCTCTAATAATTCATCCGATCTTTTTAATGCTTCTAGGCTCTCATCAAATTTGTTGAGAACATATAATGTTTCACCTAATGCAAAATAATCCTCCGCACTTTCGCACCCTGTCTTCCGTAATAATACTAATCTTTTCTCATATAGTTTATAAGGATCATCAGAAAACACTTGTAACCCTTTATAATTAAAGCTCAGTAATGAGTACCCAAATCCTTTTTCCGGTTCTGCGTTAATTTTTTCATTCTCTTTTCTTAGTAAAGAAGGACAACACAAGCATTTCTCCAATAATTGCTCATACCTAATCTCTTTTTTCTTCTTTGTTTCTACAGATAATAAATATTTGTTCCATCCCTCAGTGTTTTGGTTCAACTGCATTTTGTCACAACACCATTGGCAAATATTTGTGCGCGTAATTTTACAAAAAAAATTCGTTGTCCTTTGATTACAAATTTTACATACCTTATTTTTCACATTCTCAGCTCCTGAGTCCGTTTACTAAACACTTTTTACTTAGTATATCAAAATAAGGATTTTACGTAAATGTTATGAAATTAAACAACAAAAAACCAGGATAACCCTGGTGATTTTTTTAATACCCTATAATTTGAAAATAGCTTTTACTTCATTTTTAAATCCATACTTTTTTAAAAAGTCAATTAATGCTACTTCATATATATCTTTTTGTGAAATGTTTTTTATTCGGCTAAATTCTTTAGTAAGGCTATCTAAAGTGTTAACTATATTAACTGATTTTATAGCTACAATTCCGGGTAAAATATATCTTGGGATTGAATCAATATTATCATCAATATTTAATAGCTCATCAAGTTTTCCTTCTTTTCTTTTAGCATTTTAAGCAAGTTAATATATTCTTTCAATTCAATCATTTCATTTTTTTCACAATAATGTGCCATATCTTGCTGTGAACTTTTATGTTCCCCTATTCTTACATTATTCATGCCTGTTTGTTTTATATAATTCTGTTTACCTTCATCCCACATATAACCTTTAGATTTCATGTAATCCGCCAAATGCTGATAACTACCAAACCGAAGCTTTTTAGCAATCTCCTTACCGTCTATCCCTCTTTCAAACATTGAAATAATATTTGCAACCTTTCCGGTGGGATAATCAACGGCCTCCTTTACTGCTTCGATGGGTTTTCCATCATTCCCTACTGCATCATAAATTCTCTTCTGCGGATTCCATTTGAGCTTATTTCTAGATGCAAATTGATATAATCCCGTCACATCCTTATATCCCATGCCCTGCCGATGATGGCAGCGTCGGCATCCCTAAGGTCATGGTGTCCAAGGGATTCGAGATGGCAACAGAATTCCCGAAGGAAATATCTCTTTCCAATGATTGTTGATTCCCTGTTTCCATCATCCCTGCATTTCTGCAGATATGCATCCATCAATGCTGTGTAGTTTGCGGGCAACGGGGTGGATTCCGGGTTTCGCTGGATTTGATACTTATCAACACAGTAATCATCTAAGCGACGGACGACTGTTTTAATATATTGCCGGTTGCCTTTGCTGAGTACATGAGTTGAAGGATAATTATCAATAAATCTCTGGCCGACAGACGGGTCATAAGAGGCTATGCCACTTACAATCATATATTTCTCAAGCTGATTCAGCTTCCGGCGATAATTATTGATGGTATCATTTGCGTAATTCTTTTCCTGAAGTAGTTTCAGTAAGCCATTCTTCAATAAATCAAACGGCGGGCACACATACTGGTTTTTACTCATAACTGTCTCCTTTCACAACGAGAAATATTAAGGTACATTTCTATTGTGATCAGAGTAGAATTATTTGATAAGAATGGTCAAAATACAGCGGTTATGCCGCCCACGCCGAGTCTCCTCGGATAATCATACAACTGGAATAAGGCCCATGTGCGAAGATATTTCGTGGAGGCTATCCCGGACAAGCAACCACCCGATGCCCCGAAATCATCCGCCGAGATCGGGAGGGGCTACTGCAATCAACTATTTGAGGTAGAGAAAACCTTGGTGGAGCTTCCACCAGACCAAAGGAAGAAAGAACGCCTCAGATTGGAAAAGCCGGTCCTGGAGGCTTTTTGGTGCTGGCTTGAAACTTTGACTCCCTTAAAGGGGTCACGGCTTGGTAAGGCGGTAACCTATGCCCTGAATCAAAAGCCTTATATGGAAAATTATCTGCTTGATGGAAGGTGCTCCATTTCCAATAACATTGCCGAAAACAGCATCCGACCGTTTACTGTAGGACGTAAGAACTGGCTGTTCAGCGATACTCCCAAGGGGGCTGATGCCAGTGCCGTTGTTTACAGCATCGTTGAAACGGCAAAGGCCAACAACTTGAATGTATATACGTACCTGAATTATCTGCTTTTGTATATGACTGACATGGACTACAAAAATTATCCGGAAGTTATGAAAGATATGATGCCCTGGTCTGAACGTGTCCAGCAAGAATGTAAAAAGTGACTTTGTCCAGGCACTTTGTTATTAAGCGCTTACATTATGTTTATACTCGTTGGGTGCAAGCACCGCCAAGAAGAAAAGCTCTGATGTCCAACTCGAACACGATTTACTGCTTAGTGACATCGAGAACCCAGTCCATTATATGAAAGACATGAGCAGCTTTTTTTAAAATTCTAGAGTTTGACTCTGAAGCAATGTAGGTTTTTCGCTACTTTTCTTTGAGACAGTTTGTAAAAAGTGACTATAATACACTTAAAAGTTTTAAGACTTAGAAAGTTTCCTGTAAATTGATGCTGTTGCAACCGCTATAAAAAATACCCCTAATAAAGCTTCTGTTGCAGATAAAAACATACTTGCTCCACCACTGGGTGAGATGTCTCCATAACCTACAGTTGTAAAAGTTATAGTACTGAAATATAAACATTTTAGAAAGTTAATGAATAAATGGTCATTAAATCTATCTGCGTAAATAGTCGTACCGCTAATATTTATTCCACAGATTAAATACAAAAATGAATAAAAAGTAATGGTCACAATACAACTTCCTACTACGTTCCAAGGCCTCTCACCATATCCCCAAAGTAATTTTAGAAATAACAGCCCTATTTTTTTAAATCCAGTGGAGGATTTTCTCTCAAATTCTCTACTTTCATAAAAGTACTCAGATGCATTTTCATTAAGACCGTTGAGTCTAAACAATTTGTACACTTGATTATATAATAAATACATCCTTTCGAAGTTTTTATTGCTTTCATCTTCAGATAAATGAAATTTTGTATTTTCATCCAATTCGCAATTTAAGAAACTAATGCTGGCATAAGAGTTACCTAAGAAATCCATACTTGACATATTACACTTTATAATTTTAAATATATGAAATTCGCAGTCCATAAACCTTGAATAAAATAAATTACAGTCCCTAAACGTGACATTATCAAAATTGCAATGACGTACATATATATCAGTGAAATCGCATTCAATTAATCTTGAATCAATAAACTTGCAGCCTCTAAAACTTGATTCAGCCTGATCTGAAAGTATTATTTCTTCCTTTAATATGCACTTTGCAAATTTTACGGATTCAAATATAGAATTCTCAAAACTAACTGATCCAAAAGTACAATCACTAAATTCAACTCTTTCAAATCTACAATTTGCAAAAATAATATCTCCAAAATCAATTCTAACGAACTTACAATCAATAAATTTTATCTCAATTATTCCTGTCTTATCAACTTTTAAATAACCTTGAAAATGACTGATATACGAATTGCCTTCCCCAACTTCTACTATAATATCTTGAACTTTATTAAAGGTGATTTCAGGGATTTCAATAAGTTTAACCTTTTCAAAATTTCTATGCATATTTGTGTCCCCCAAATAAATATTTCATGTGTAGAATCATGAACTTGTGATTATTTACTTAACAATATAATAAAAGAAAGTGAAAGGATTTACAATTTTTAATATTGAAGTATAACTCTACTAAAAGTATAGTTTTGAAAAGAAATAAAAAGGTAGTTGCCCATTTAAATCATATAAACATTGCATTCGCAGAGTGGAGCAAGCCCACACGCCGCGATCTTGTTGAGGATTCAATTTTAGCCTTGGAAATGAAACTACAAAAGCTATCCCCAAACCATTTACATATTAAGCACTACTCCGAAGCCTTTCTCAAAAAAGAGAGGGGGGAGGGGTTTGGCCCAAGTAATTCTTCGAAGATTTGCTAAAAGAACTTCAAAGCATTCCGCCTGAAAGTGTCTGTTAAATTACCTGGCTTGATAACTGAATTTATGCATCCAGCAATCCTTGACCTGCCCTATGCTGGGACGCGCAAGCGTCAGCAGGTAGCAGTCAAGTTTGCTGATGGAATCACACGGAATTGTTGCGGAGCCGTGCCCGCCCTGCCATCGCACTCCGTGCAGCCTGCCCACCGCACAGCGGGGCAGGTGCTGCTGAGGTGGGCTCCGGCGGTAGGCCGCAACAGCGTATTTGGACTGAGTCAATGGGGTATAAAAAAGGGGCCATTTCTTCCGGCGAGTTGCCGGAGGGAGTGACCCCTTTCAAAGTGACTTGCTTGGCCGCTAATGCGATACTATAAAATTAAAATTTCAAATATCCTTGCTCTTTCCAAACATTCAAAATCATTTCTGCATTAAAACTTAATAAGTTAGGATGTTTTTCTGAAACTATTCTATTCAATTCTTGTTCAGCTAACTTCGTTTCATAGTTTAGTGCAAGCATATCTGTTGCTGCACATACAACAACTTCGGGGTTCTCATGTTGTAGTAAATCAATTAATATTTCTTTACCAATTGAACCATTTTGAATTTTAACAAATATTTTTTTTAATAAATTGTATTGTTTATTTGCAATCTTACTATCAATAGTACTATTTTTGTGATGAAGAATAGCTGCATCAATAAATTGCATTTTAATATCATCAATATTTACTTTGCCCATTTCAACTCTCACCTTTCTATTTATCGTCAGGTATTGCACCTAAATCTTTTAGAACTTTGGTACCAAAATCATACTGATGCTGAAAACTTTTACCTGCTAGCCAGTCCCTAACAGTCTTTCCTTCTGTCAGCCCTGGAATCTTTGAACTATAATAAGCACTTATTTTTTGATGAATCTCTTTAGAAACAGCAATTTATTATTGGTATTATTTATATATGCCTTATTAAACCCTGATTTATCAATCTGAGATTGTTCAACAATATGATACCATTGGTACCCCTCTCCTGCAGAGCATAAATATTTCTTTAAACCGCTAAACGTGTTAAAGCCTGTTCCCCAATTGGTTTTAACTGGTGTGCTACTGCCCAGATTGAATGTCTCAACTGCCCAGCCAGATACACCATTCCATGCGTAAACTGCTGCATCTGCTATTTCTGGTCCAATATATTTTCCATAGTCAGCCACTGCTTTAAGTGCTTGAGCTTGTTTATCCTGTATTCTAGCTTCTACATATGCAATTGCAACTGCTAGCTTAATTAACTGGTCGTCATGTCCACTTGGGTCATTATAGTTTATTGGGTCATTGTGGCAGTAAGTATAAAGGTTCAAACTTAATGGGTCGTCCATTGAGTACCTTTCCTGTTCACCTTTTATCCTTTGGATTTCTTCGCTGTTATTCGCATTTGCACTAAGTGCATCATAGTAACTTTTTAACGAGTTTTTCTTTGAACTTGTTACACTGTCCTCGCTGATGAAGCGTCCAGTGCCCGGTGAATAGCAGCGGGCACGAAGGTAATACGTCGCGGTCTGCTCATCCCAGTATTCGCCAGCGTATCGGAATTTATTAGGGTCTACCGGGTCTATGGTTCCTTTTTGATTTCCGAATGCATCATAATCGTAGGATTTTGTAAGGTTTCCGGCAGTATTAGCCAATCCCGTAACGTCCCCGTGTCCGTTAAACAGGTAGTAGCTGCGTGTTCCGCCAAGGTCGGCAGCAATTAAATTGATACCCCAGAGGTACTTACTCGCTACAACTCCATTACTTAACTCGGCAACCATCTGGTCGCCATCCCACACATGGGTCGTCGTAGCGCCATTAACAGTCCTTAATAGTCCCAATCAACAGATATTTTTTAAGGTACTTTTCCAAGCACCTTAATTGTCAATGTCCTATTCTGATTGTACCATATTTTCCTTTTCCTTGTAATCTTCTTGTGGGGGATTTATGTACTCCATCTTTTTGACCATCATACTCCATACGATGTTGACAAGCCTCCTCTGCACACATTTCAAGGCTTGACGCTTGGTTTTCCCTTCGGATACCTTTTGGTGAAAGTAGTGATAGAAAAAGGGGCTCAATTTTCAGCGATCAATTCTGCTGCCGTGATGTAGTCCACTCCTGTCAGGGTCTGGAGCTTGTAGTCGAAGTTGTCCAGGAACTCTTCAAGGATACGGTTGAGGGACTGTATTTCTTTTAAGTTGCTGCTTATCTGGCTTATGGAGGATTTTATCACCATATTCCTTGTAGATTGGTATTTGCAGGTTGTGTCCCTGTCTTTCTTCACCATTTCCAGGATCGAGTCTGTAAATAGTTTTGTACTTTTCCCTTTCCTTAATAGATGATGTCTCAGATTTTGTGCATGCCCCAGAATTACAAGTTTTTACAAAGGGTTAATCGAGGAAGATTTTTATGGCATTTGAATGACGGTGTTTCCAGCAGTTTCTACCACTCAAAAGCAGCGCAAAGTCTGCCTGGTACCCTAAGCATTCCTCAACACAACAATAAACCCGTCCAGTATCCGGTGGCTCATTTTAAAGCCCTTGCCCAGATAGAACTTCAACGCATTGTCGTTCCCGTTGGATACAAAGATAAACAGGTCCTTTATTGACGTAAAAAAATTTAACCAATCCATGGACTTATTAAATAAGACGGTGCCAATACCGGAATTGCGGTAGCCCTCCTTCAGGTAAAACTGGGAAAGGCAGCCTACGTCGGCAGCTTCTACGGAATCAAGGTCGAAAAAAGTGGCAAATTCGTTGGCGTAGGTCTCCTTTGGCGAAATGTTGCTGTACACATATCCCACAATTTCATCGACATCTTTGACTATTACTATATAGTTGGCTTTGGCCCTTTGGACGGACGGAACCAGCCGGGTTTCGAAGCACATGCTGTCAAACAGTTCAGGACGGATGTGGGCGACGGATTTTTGATAGGCCATCAATTCATTGCATAACTCTTTAAGGCAATAAATGCTGTTGTCGGAAATAACTTCATACTGTAACTTCATGGGAACCCTTCCTTTCTAAAACAAATGGTAAAAATATTTGCCTGGCCGGCCGGATTGAATATAATTATATCAGAGGTGGTTATTCCGGCAAGTATGCAGTATTTTCTGTGTAAGGAAGTAAAAACTGAGTATTGGAGTGGTTCTATGAATGAGCAGGCAACCTATAAAAGCGGCTTTGACAACTGTCCCCTGACCTTTGCACTAAACCTTATCGCTGGAAAGTGGCGACTGCCGATCATCTGGGCTTTGAATAAAAACGGCACCATGCGGTACAACGAGCTTAAGAGGAGCATCCATGGAATTACCAACATGATGCTGACCCAGTCGCTGAAGGAGCTGGAGTCTTATGGTATCACCTGCCGGAAGCAGTTTATGGAAATTCCCCCTCGCGTGGAATATTCATTGACGGACCATGGCGAGAGCCTTATTCCTGCCCTCAAAGCACTGGCCCATTGGGGCAATCACATGAAAAACATCTCAAAATGAGTAATTTCACCATAATTTCCGTATTATATAATTGAAAAAGATATCGCATACCTGTAGAATTACTTTATCAATTACACGGAAAGGTAATGGAATGGAATTTTTAGGGCTTTTAAGCATGGCGGTGCTGGTAATGGCCGGCCTTACAGCCGCCTTCATAGGAATTCATGCCGTTGCGGCCTCCGGAATGGGAGGACTGCTTGCCGGCGGCTTCCTCATGCTTATCGAGAGAAGTGCCTCCCTCTATGAACTGGTGCTTTCTGTCCTGCTGATAAGTACGGTGCTTTTAAGTGCCGGCTCCCTGGCGGGCATTTCAAACCATGCCGTTTTATCCCTGGCCATTCTGAGCCTGTTCAGTACGCTCATCCTTGTCTTGTTTCACACCTTTAAAGAACCCGGAGTCCCCGCACACAATTAGTCTGTTTACTTTACCCAAATTGTGTGAGGAGGATATTTATGTCCAGAATAATTTCAACCATCGAAAAAATCACTTCGCCTTTTGACTGGCGTTATTCAGAGAGTGTAATCAAAAAATATAAAAGCATTGTGAAGGAAATTAACCGCATTGAAATGTCGGGCAAGAGCAATGAGGAACTTTTAACCCTGTCGGGAGCCTTAAGCAATGCCGCAAAAGAGGGAGCCGCGCTCGAATCTCTGCTGCCGAAGGCCTTTGCCCTGGTCAGGGAAGCGGCCCGGCGGGTTCTGGGAATTAGGCCCTTCGATGTACAACTGCTGGCGGGTATGGCCATGTACTGGGGAAACATTGCGGAAATGCAGACGGGGGAAGGAAAAACCCTGGCAGCAGTGTTTTGTGCGTATCTGAGTGCCTTGCAGGGCAAAGGGGTTCATGTCCTTACCTTCAACGATTATCTGGCCAAAAGGGATGCGGAATGGATGGGACCCATATACCGGTTTTTGGGCCTGACGGTGGGCTATGTGAAGGAAGGGATGGGAAGGGAAGAGAGAAAAAAGGCCTACAACGCCGATGTGACCTATGTTACCGCCAGGGAAGCCGGCTTTGATTTTCTCCGGAGCTTTTTGTGCTATGAAAGCAGAGAATTGGTCCAGAGGCCTTTTAACTGTGCGATCGTTGATGAAGCCGACTCCATCCTGATCGACGAGGCAAGGATTCCGTTGATCATTGCGGGTACTGCGGCGGTGGAGGAAGGGAACCATTATGCCCTTGCGGACATTGCCAGGACACTGCGGCAGGGAGTGGATTACGACATGGATGACAACGGAAGGAATATTTTTCTTACGGATTCGGGAGCCGACCTCATCGAAGACAGGTTCCCGTGCGGAAACCTGTACGACGACAGGAATATCCAGTTGCTGTGCGCCGTAAACAGCGCGCTCCATGCGGAGGTGTTTTTTAAGAAAAACATCGACTACATTGTCAGGAGTGGGAGAATTGAACTGGTGGATGAGTTCACAGGGCGCATTGCCGACAAAAGGCACTGGCCTGAAGGGCTGCAGACTGCCGTGGAGGCCAAGGAGGGACTGGAAATAGGCTCGTCAGGAAGGATTATGGGTTCCATTTCTCTGCAGAATTTTTTGGACCATTATCCCAGACTTTGCGGCATGACGGCTACGGCGAAATCCTCTGCGGAAGAGCTGCGGAAATTCTATGGATTGAATATCGTGGAAATTCCCACAAACAAGCCCTGCATACGGACCGATCACCCGGATGTGCTTTTTACACACAAAGCGGCCAAGTATAAAGCCGTTGTTGAGGAGGTCCGGCGGGTTCATTCCGCCGGCAGGCCTGTTCTTATCGGGACGGCCAGCGTGGAGGAGTCGGATATGCTTGCAGGAATGCTTGCCGGTGCGGGGATTGAGTGCAGTGTGCTGAATGCAAAAAACGATGAACTGGAAGCAAAGATCATCGCAGGTGCCGGTGGGCTGGGGGCTGTGACGGTCTCCACCAATATGGCGGGGCGGGGCACAGATATCCGCCTTGGAGGCGAAGACGAACGGAACAGGGACGAGGTAACAAAGCTTGGAGGACTTTACGTAATAGGCACCAATCTTCACGAAAGCGTCAGGATAGACAACCAGTTGAGGGGAAGGGCCGGAAGGCAGGGAGATTCCGGGGCTTCCAGGTTTTTTATCAGCATGGAGGACGACCTGATTGTGAGGTTTGGCGTTAAGAGAGCGCTGCCGTCAAAGCTTCAAGCAATCCGGCAGGAAGGCCCCCTGGACAACATCCTGATACGGGATCGGATTGCCCATATCCAGCGTGTGGTGGAGGGCCAGAACTTCGAGATCAGGAACACCCTTGGAAAGTATGCCTCCGTGATTGAGGAACAGAGGAAAATAATACACAAAAAGAGGCAGCAGGTGTTGAAGGATGAATTGGAGCCGGGCCTGTTGGCCCTCCGGGAGCCGGAACGCTACAATATGCTGCTTAAGGAAGCCGGCAGTGAAATCCTGCATGCCGTTGAAAAACGCCTGACGCTGTTTTACCTGGACCAGTGCTGGGCGGACTACCTGGACTACAGCAACTATATCCGCGAGGGAATCCACCTTGTGACCATCAGCGGCAAAAACCCCATGGATGAGTTCATCTGCCGCTCGGCGGAGGCCTTTCAAGGCCTGGAAGAAAGAATAGAGAATGAAATCATTGCCGTCTTCAACAGGCTCAAAATCACCAAAGCAGGAGTGGATTTCGACAAAGAAGGACTCAAGGGACCTACCTCCACCTGGACCTATGTGATCAGCGACGATTATTTCAAGAACAATCCCGGCCTCTATATGCAGAGCAACAGGAACATCGGCTTTGCTTCGGTGGGTATCGCCATCCTGTGGCCCCTGACGGTACCCGCGCTGGTATTTAACCGTTTTCGAAGAAAGAAAAAGCAAACTTAGCAGGGTAAGCGGGGACAGTTCTTGGCTTTGTGCATATCGCTGTGATAACATGCCGGATTGTTAGGTTCTGACAGAGAGTGGCGCAAGTAAGAACCGTCCCCATTGCTTTACGACGTTAGGGCGTTGAGTTCATCGATGGCTTCAATTACCCTATGCGGATGGCACTGGGGAAGCATATGACCAATATGAGGGATTACAATCAATTTGGAACCAGGTATGTCCTTATTCAACCTTTGGGCTTGTGCTACGACTCCAAACGGATCGCTTTCTCCTACCGTAATGACAAGTGGAACGTTAATCTCTTTATATCTGCAATGAATTTTTTCTGCTGCCGGAGCAAATGCTAAAACATCTTCTCTGTTGGCTTTAAATTGGCTCGGTCTAAGCCAGAATAAAAAAGTGTCTTCCTTATAACCAGAGGGAATGGGATCAGGATTAAAAGTAGCCTTGAGCATAGCTTCGGCCATAATTTTGCCCAGTGGAAAAAGTAAGGTATTGAGAATAAAATCACCAAAAACCGGAATGCTGATAATGGAAGATATTATATCTCCACTTGCCGCAGGATATCCTTCCTTGTACATAGCCGCTGACAATGTCACAACACCTGAAATTTCATTCGGATACAATAAGGCGTACGCAAGAATCATTGTTCCGCTCCAGGAATGCCCAACCATGATGGGTTTTTGAATACCCAACTGGGTGAGTGCAGCATGTATCAGTACAGCTTGCTCAACCGGTGTCATTTTTTTATCCTTATATCTTTGGCTATAACCATACCCCGGGCGGTCAAATGAGATAGCATGATATCCTTGAGCAGCGGCCAGATCCATTACCTTCTCAAAATCATTAGCTGTCAAAATACCGCCATGAATAAAAACCAGAGGTTTTCCATCCCCTTTACTGATATAGTGCAGCCTCAAGTTGTCAACATTTATAAAGCTTCCTTTTGGTGGAATTTGCAGTATCTTTTTAAACTGGTACTGATTATAAAAATATAGTATGGTCACGAAAATAATGATAACACTTATAATAATCAACTTTTTAGTCCCCCTTTTCTATTAACCATCATGCTATATGTTAAATTAATTTTTGAGTTGTTGGAATTCCTTTGCCGGCTACCTTTGGGGTCGTATTCCATTCCATAACATTTCTGCGACGGTAGATGAAATCCGGTCAAACGAAACGCCGGATGGATTGATAAGCCACATAAGCACCAGACCATTTATTAACGCATGAAGCGATACAGCCAAGGCCTCGAAATCCAGCTGCGGATTAATTAAATTCTCCTGTTGTATTCGCATTAATACATTTGCCGTCTCCGAGAATAGTCCTGCGAAGGAATCGCTTAGTTTCTCCCGTATTTCTTTTTCATTGCGGGTGGAGACAAATTGTAAAAAAAGTCTTGGTAATTCACCATTGTGGTCCTTACAGGATTGAAGCTCTGACGCTATAAGTGATTTTATAGCTTCAAGCGGGTTAGAGGAAGCAAATACTGTGTTGAATTTCCGGGATATGCTGTTAAGAAGCCCCTTTAAACTGCGGTCACAAATAGCAAGATATAAATCACTTTTACTTGAAAAATGCCAGTAAACCGCTCCTTTGCTCAATCCTGCATCGCTCGCTACCTGGTCTAATGAGGTTCCTTCATACCCGTTTTTCGCAAACATCCGGCTACCTGCATCTAGAATCTTTGTTTTTGTATCCGGCATGGAATATTCTTTTGACATTTGTTCCTTAGATAGAATCGACCGCATTTTTTCTTTGCCGCCAAAGTATCTTCGAACTGTTGTCCAATGATCTCCTGTTTCTCTGGCAATATCGGCAAAAGTGATTTTATCATAAGGATGGAACTGCAATAAACCTATTGCCGCTTGTAGAATTCGGTCATTAGATCTCATACCACCCTGCCTCCTCAATTCATTATATGATATTAACATACTGAACGGTATGCTAATATTATATTTTATTTTAATAGGAATTGCAAGCTGCAAGCGAGAACTGTCCCCACTTGCTTTGAAGTCTATGGGGCAATATGGTATTATAAATATAAAGAATCGATGTGTGGGTGTTTTTATGTTTAAGAAACTATGCTTTTTGCTGCTTGCAGCAGTTGTGCTACTCTCTTTCTCCGCCTGTTCCACGGAGAAGGAAAAGGGTCCCAGGGAAGTATTCCAGGAGTACCTGGACGCCTGGCAGGCGAACAGCTTTGCTTCCATGTACGGGATGCTCAGCGACGACAGCCGGAAGATGATCGGGGAAAATGATTTTGTCCAGAAATACACCAATATTTATAACGGGATCGAAGCAAAGAACCTTCAGATACAGGCGGAGTTTCCCGCCAAAATGAAGCCCGACCCGGACGGGATTTTGGCCGTTGATTATACGGGAACGGTGGATACCGTTGCAGGCACCATCAGTTTTGCCAATGAAGCCAGACTCCGGCAGGAAACGGTCAATGAGAAGAAGGAATGGAAGCTGGTGTGGGATACGGAAATGATCTTCCCCAACATGGAGTCGGGAGACAAAATCCGGGTTGAGACCCTGAAGGCCCGGAGGGGCGAAATCATCGACCGGAACGAGAATCCCCTTGCCATGAACGGAACGGCCATGGATGTGGGCATCGTTCCGGGAAAGCTTAAAGCAGACCAGCCGGATTCCAAAAAGAACATCGCCGCAATTCTGGGGGTCACCGTTGAGAATATCGACAAAAAGCTCTCCGCCTCTTATGTAAAACCCGATATGTTTATCCCCATAAAAACCATATCGGAGGATGAGAAGGAGAAAAAGGAACAGCTTTTGAAAATACCGGGTGTGATGATCAACAGCAAGAAAACAAGGGTCTACCCCCTGGGAGAGAAGGCCGCCCACATCACCGGGTATATCCAGTCCCTGAACGCGGAAGAAATTGAAAAGCTGAAGGCGGATGGATACACCCAAGAAGATGTGATCGGCAAAACAGGACTTGAAAGAATATATGAAAAGACGTTGAGGGCCAAGCCGGGGGTGGAAATTTACATCCTGGACAAGGACGGAAAGAAGAAGCTCACCCTGGTAAAAAAGGAGCCGGAAGACGGGCGGGATGTAAAGCTGACCATTGATTCAAACCTGCAAAGCGCTCTATACGATCAGTTGAGTGCCGATGCGGCATCCGGGGTTGCCGTCAATCCCATGACGGGGGAAGTTCTGGCCCTGGTCAGCACTCCGGCATACAATCCCAACAGCTTTGTGCTGGGGATGTCGGAAAGCGAGTGGAAGGGACTGAATGAAAACCCGAAGAAGCCGCTGTTAAACAAGTTCACAAGCAACTTTGTCCCAGGTTCCCTCTTCAAGCCTGTAACGGCGGCCATCGGCCTGAAAACGGGAAGGCTGGATATGTCCACCGTCAAGGATATAAAGGGGCTGAAGTGGCAAAAGGGCAAGGGCTGGGGCAACTATTTCGTGACCAGAGTGTCGGAATATCCGGGGCCCGCCAATTTCCTCAACGCAATGATTCATTCCGACAACATCTATTTTGCCCAGACCGCTCTGGATGTGGGGCTGGAAGCCTTCCAGACGGAGGTGGGGAACTTTGGATTGGGTGAGAAGCTGCCTTTTGAAATGGAGCTTGCGCGCTCCCAGTTCGACGGGGACGGCGTGGTGAAAAGCGAGGTCCAGCTGGCAGACAGCGGCTATGGACAGGGAGAGGTTCTTGTAAATCCCATTCATATGGCTTCCATCTATACCTCTTTTGTCAATGGGGGAAACATCATCGAGCCTTATCTTGAATACAAGCATGGGACGGAGCCGGTGAAGTGGAAAAGCGACGTATTTTCTGCCGATATCGCCGGCATCCTGCTTAACACCCTGGCCCAGGTGGTGGAAAATCCCGTGGGAACGGGACACCAGGCCTACATGAAGGACCTGCCCCTGGCAGGGAAAACAGGCACGGCGGAGATCAAGCAGAAACAGGGAGACGTGGATGGGACGGAGCTGGGATGGTTTGCCGCCGTTAACGTCAATGATCCGAAGCTTCTTGTGCTGGCCATGGTAGAGGATGTTAAAGACCGGGGCGGCAGCCACTACGTTGTGCCGAAGGTAAAAGCGGTATTCGAGCAGTATTTCAAACACTGAAGTCAATAAAACATGTTGTGCCAATTGGTAGGAATACAGAAAAGTACAACTTCAAAGCAAGGGGATGGCACAATTCAAAGAGGCTACTGTAAGTTTAAAGAGGGAAGCGGCAACGCTTCCCTCTTTAAATATACGTTTTCACATGTCGTATTTTAACTATTCAATGTCCGTTCCTGGGAAATAATACTCCAGAATTTGCTTGTAGGTATAGCCTGAACCGGCCATTGCAAGAGCTCCCTTCTGGCTCAGGCCCAGTCCGTGGCCCCGGCCTTTGCCCGTGAATTTGTAAACCGCGGGAGTGGGACCTCCGGTGGGAACGATGCTTGACAGGGTGCTTTTCACCGATTTCACACTGTTTTTTCCTATGACTGTAACCAGGTTGTCTTTCAGGTTTATCCGCTTGACCCCGTCCTTTGTCACAACCTTTTTTCCGTCCAGTTGTCCCACGGAGGATGTATCGGTAATGGCGGGAGACACGTCCGTGGAAATGGTGAACATCTGGCTGGGGAGGCTGAATACCGTCCTGCAGCTCTCTTTTGTGTAGGCCGGGAGCTCACCTTTGTCACCGATGATCTTCAGCTCCGTCACCCTGTGGCTGTCTGCCGTTTTGGTGATTACCACATTCAGTATGTTGCCGATTTTATCGTTTGTGATTTTCTTGATCTGATCTGCCGTCAATGTCACTTCCCAGGCGTCACAGGGATCAAATTTGTCTTCGAAGCTCTTCAGGTAGGGCAGTACCGCGTTGGAATTCCACACGTTCTGGATTTCCTCGGTGCTTCCGCCGTTGGAACTGGAGTAGAAGACCTGTGCCACTTTGCCGTCATAGAACAGAAGCTCTCCCGAGGTGTCATCCACCGCCTTGTTTGTAATGGAAGTTTCGGCGATCAACCCTTTATAGACCTGGCTGCTTTCCGTGGGAACCACGTCGAAGCCCAGGGACGCATATTTTCCCATATTGCTTACGGTATAGGTCCTTGAAGCCACCGCCTGGGTTTTCATGGCCTCATAGGGGATGCCGGAGCTGCCTCCCAGCTCGGCGGGTACGACGCCATAGAGGTAATGGTCCAGCGAGAGGGCGTTTATAACGGTCATATCGCTGGCAGATACTCTTTTAACCTCAAGGTCTCCCCGGTAGTCCTGGTAGTTCAATTCAAAAATATCGGGCTCTTTGTTGGGATGGATTCGAAGAGGCTTGGAGGAACTGTCGTACAAAAGCGCAATTCTTGAGTCCTTCAGGCCGATGCCCTTTACCTTCAAGATCTGTTCCACTTTTATGGCATCCGAGGTCAGATTGTTCAGACTCTTCAACTCGGATAAAGTCATGTTGAATTTCTGGGATATCTTGCTCAGGGTGTCTCCCTTCTGG
Organism: Bacillota bacterium; assembly: GCA_023424965.1. Taxonomy (GTDB): domain Bacteria; phylum Bacillota; class Clostridia; order Acetivibrionales; family JAFADI01; genus JAFADI01. The sequence goes on along the minus strand of JAFADI010000152.1, from coordinate 18,999 downwards.
ACTTTATAGTCCGCATAGGAGGAGGAACTGGTGGAGTACTGGTTTGACAGCACCAGAATGGTATTCTGCGAAGGATTTATGACGCTGTAGTCGTATTTGCTTCCCAATTTGGATTTTATGTTCTCCTGATAGGAACGGGCGGAATTGCCGTCGGAGAAAAAGCCCGTCCAGAGATACCAGCCGTCGGAAAATGCCGGAAAGGCCAGGATGCCCTGGTCCATAAAGGTGGAAAGCTTCCGGGAGGCATCCTCCAGGCTGTCAAATTTGTCACCGATCTGAATATGATAGTAAGAGGAGCCGCCGGACGCTCCGAAGCCATAGGCTGAAAGCAGGGAAGGATCATTGTCCAGGTACTGGTCTTGGCGTACCGTCAGCATATTATTGGAAGAATCGGTGAACAGCGGAAAGAATTTGCTGCCATTGCAATACCCAAAGCTCAACCCTCCGTCGGACTTTACATTGAAGGTGCTCAGTGCGGTTTTGTTATAGAACAGGCCTACCTTGATGGTGTCCGGAATTGCAGATGCTCCGTTGCCGACCACCGGGAAGGATAGGATGAGACAGCTGACCAGAAGCGTGATCAACGTACGCTTGGCGTATAGGACCCCATTTTTCTTTTGTTTCATAACTTTGACCCCTTATCTTATGTGTATGTTGACTATAATGAGTTGGTTTTACAAAAATCTGCATGACAAACTAAAATTTGACTTAATCTTATTATAAAATTTAAATTCCGCATATTCAATATTTGTAATGGATTTGTAACAAATTCAAAGAATTTGGGCGCATGTGCTACCCTAAGGGTAGAGGTTTCCCCTCTTTAAGACTATATGGAAAAATACCTGATTTGACATGTTTGGGCAAGATGTATATAATTCACCTGAGATGAAAGCTTTTGGACATGGAGCCAATTTATATATACCCGGCTCGCACCCGTCCAAAACATAAAATTGCAAATGGCTGAATCACCAGCAATGGTGTACGGAGGAACCAAGTTTTTGGGGCTAATCTATGAAGAGTAGAAGGGTTAATCCTATTACCCAGCCCGTCAGCTAACTTCGGAAGCAAATGCAAATGCAAGTTGGATTTCAAAGCAGCTTTGCCGACTTCAACTTACGGATGCAAAACAATAGGAGGGACGAATGAACCTTATAAAAAAATATTTTCACGTATGGCCTTATGCGCTGATATCTTTTGTTGTGATATCAAGCCTGGTCTCTTTTACATTCTTTCAAAAAACCACCCAGGGGACGGAAATTGCAAGCAAAAGCCAGGGGGATGGAGAAGAATCTTCGGCAGTCTTGAAAACTCTGGAGTACTATTATCTCGAAGCCCATCCGGATTCGGAAGAAGAAAGCGGTGCTGCGGCAGTTGTTGCCGATGCTGCCGGCCCGGATTCAAGCAGTGCGGCTGAGGCAAAAGACGAGGTGGCCAAGGAATATTCCCATAAAATTATCGCTGCAAATGTAAATTTGAGGTCCGATGCCAACACATCTTCGGAAGTGGTGACAAAATTAAATGCAAATGACAGGATAATTCTTGTAAGCCGCTCGGGAGACTGGGACAGGGTGGAAACGGACAAAGGCGTTTCCGGCTGGGTCAAAAATGAATTTGTGGCCGACAAGGATGCTAAAATATATTCCCATAAAATTATCGCTGCAAATGTAAATTTGAGGTCGGATGCCAACACATCTTCCGACGTAGTGACGAAATTGAATGAAAATGACAGGATAATTCTTGTAAGCCGTTCGGGAGACTGGGACAGGGTGGAAACGGACAAAGGTGTTTCCGGTTGGGTCAAAAATGAATTTGTGGCCGACAAGAACGCCGTCATAAAGAAGGTTGTACCCCTGGGACAGCAGGTTGTCGCCTATTCAAAGAAGTTTCTCGGTGTAAAATACGTATGGGGCGGAACATCACCTAAGGGCTTTGACTGCTCGGGACTGATGAAATACGCCTACAAGCAGTACGGCATAACGCTGAACCGCGTTGCTGCGGATCAGGCAAAGCAGGGCAAGAAGGTCACCAGGGACCAGTTGAAGGCCGGAGATCTGGTTTTCTTTGATACGAATGGGGGACATAATTACATAAATCACGTAGGAATGTATGTAGGGAACGGAATGTTTATCCACGCTTCCTCGGGAAGCCGTTCAGGGAAAAGGGTGGTTGTATCCAGCCTGGGAGACAGTTTTTACTCCAAGGCCTTTATGACCGCAAGGCGCGTCACGGAATAAAAGCGACCGGGCATCGGGCCCCATTGCTTTTGGACGGATTTGCCGCACAAATAGCCCAAATAAACCTGTTAAATGACACAAACAGCACAGGGACAGATTTGTATCTGCCCTGTGTTTTTTCTTTTTTGAGATAATACCGTATCTAATAATCAATTTTGAAAGAATGCTTCCTGTGAAGAAATATTATTTTCGTTGAAGAGGCTCCCTATACCGTGTAAAATGAGATTGTCAAATAATTAACACATGTACATGTATACAATGTACATGTGCGTATGCTGTATTTGGCTTATATAGAGGTCTGTGGAGGTGTGGTTGTGGATACAACTGTAGAATATGAAAAAATCGATGGGATATTGAAAAAGTATCAGGGCAAGAGGTCTGCCTTGATCGCGGTTTTACAGGAGATTCAAAATGAGTACAGGTATTTGCCCCAGGACGCGCTGGATTACCTGGCGGAGAAAATGGATATAACCATGTCCAAAATCTTCAGTGTGGCTACCTTCTATGAAAATTTTTCACTGGATCCCAAAGGGAAATATGTCATAAAGATATGTGACGGGACGGCCTGTCATGTGCGTAAGTCCATCCCCATATTGAATGCCCTTAAAAAGGAGCTGGCTCTGGAGGGGGAGCGGCATACCACGGAGGATATGCTCTTTACGCTGGAAACCGTATCCTGCCTGGGGGCATGCGGTCTGGCGCCGGTCATCACCATCAACGACAAGGTGTATGCGAAAATGACCCCGGAAACCGCTGCGGGTATTATCAAAAGCATCCGAGAGGAGGAGACCAGATGACAATCACAGGCAGGCAGCATTTTCAGGATTTGGCCGCTTCCTTGAAGGAGGCCCTTGAAAGGCAGGTCAAAAGGGTTTTAATCTGTGCGGGAACGGGCTGTGTTGCAGGCGGCTCTCTTGAAATCTACGAGAAAATCAAAAAAATGGTGGAGGAAAGAGGCCTGTATGTTGAACTGGAGCTTGAGAGGGAAGATCAGGGCATCGGAGTGATGAAAAGCGGCTGCCATGGTTTTTGCGAGATGGGGCCGGTGGTGCGCATCGAGCCTTTTAACTATCTTTACCTCAAGGTCACTCCGGAGGATTGTGAAGAAATCGTGGAAACCACCCTGGTGGAAGGAAAGCCGGTGGAGCGCCTTATGTACAGCCTGGAGGACAGGGTGTACAGGGAGCAGGAGGAGATACCCTTTTACAAAAAACAGACAAGGCTGGTGCTTGAGCACTGTGGGAGTATCGATGCAGAGTCTTTTAAGGAATATGTGGCAAAGGGAGGCTATGCGGCCCTGGTGAAGGTGTTGTTCGAGATGGAGCCGGAAGAGGTATGCAAGACCATTTCCGATTCCAACCTCAGGGGAAGAGGGGGCGGAGGCTATCCCGCAGGGAGGAAATGGCTGCAGGTGCTGGCCCAGGACAGTGAAACCAAGTATGTGGTCTGTAATGGGGACGAAGGCGATCCCGGGGCCTTTATGGACAGGAGTGTCATGGAAGGCGACCCCCACGGCGTGCTGGAAGGAATGTTGATTGCGGGCTATGGAACCAGGGCCAGTGAAGGCTATATTTACGTGAGAGCGGAATACCCCATGGCGGTGGAACGTCTCAGAATAGCGATTGAAGAGGCACGGAGGCACGGCATGCTGGGAGAAAACATCCTGGGTTCCGGCTTCTCCTTTGACATAAAAATCAATAAAGGTGCGGGAGCCTTTGTCTGCGGCGAGGGCAGCGCCCTGACCGCCTCCATCGAGGGAGAACGGGGAATGCCCAGGGTGAAGCCTCCCAGAACGGTAGAGAAGGGTTTGTGGGAAAGGCCCACGGTGCTGAACAATGTGGAGACCTTTGCCAATGTGCCCTTGATCATTCAGAAGGGCAGCGACTGGTACAAATCCATCGGTCCGGAAAAAAGCCCGGGAACGAAGGCCTTCGCCATCACCGGCAATGTCTGTAATACGGGGCTGATTGAGGTGCCCATGGGAACGACCCTGGGAGAGGTGATTTTTGATATCGGCGGGGGCATCCGGAACGGCAAAAGGTTCAAAGCCGTCCAGATCGGAGGGCCGTCGGGAGGTTGCCTCACAGAAGAGCACCTGAGCCTGCCCCTGGATTTTGACTCCCTCAAGAAGGTGGGGGCCATGATCGGTTCCGGAGGCCTGGTGGTCATGGATGAAGATACCTGTATGGTAGAAGTCGCCAGGTTTTTCATGAACTTCACGCAGAATGAATCCTGCGGGAAATGTGTTCCCTGCCGGGAAGGCACAAAGAGAATGCTGGAGATTCTTGAAAGGATTGTGGCGGGGAAAGGAGAAGCCGGGGACCTGACAATGCTGGAGGAGCTGGCGGATACCATCAGCAGCACCGCGCTGTGCGGCCTGGGGAAAACGGCGGCAAGCCCTGTAATCAGTACCCTGAAGTATTTCAAAGACGAATACCTTGCCCATGTGCTGGATAAGAAGTGCCCCACCCATACCTGCAAGGCATTGAATTCTATTGTCATAAAGAGGGAGCTGTGCAAGGGCTGCAGCAAGTGTGCCAGGGTATGTCCCGTAGGAGCCATCGAGGGGAAAATAAAAGAGCCCTTTTCAATCATTCAGGGGAAATGCATAAAGTGTGGAGCGTGCCTGGAAAGCTGCCCATTTTCTGCCATAGAGGAGGTATAAGGCCATGAAGGGTAGTATGTTCATTGACGGACAGTGTATAGAATTTGACGATGAAAAACACATCCTTGAAGTAATAAGAAAAGCGGGAATCGACCTGCCCACCTTTTGCTACCACTCGGAGCTGAGTATCTACGGTGCTTGCCGGATGTGTATGGTTGAGGACAAATGGGGCGGAACCGTTGCTTCCTGCTCCACGCCTCCCAAAGACGGCATGGAGGTGTATACCAATACGGAGAAGCTGCGGAAGCACCGGAAAATGATCCTGGAGCTCATTCTCTCAAATCATGACAGGGATTGCACCGTATGCGAGAAAAACGGAAGGTGCAGGCTGCAGGAGCTGGCTGCAAGATTCGGAGTAAAGAGGGTAAGGTTTGAAGAAAATAAAAAAGACTTGAGCATCGATGACAGCAGTGTTTCCATCGTGCGGAACCCCAACAAATGCATCCTCTGCGGGGACTGCGTGCGGATGTGCGAGGAGGTCCAGGGTGTGGGCGTACTGGGCTTTGCCTACAGGGGCTCCAAAATACAGGTCACCACCGCCTTCAACAAGATGCTGAAGGATGTGAACTGTGTAAACTGTGGACAGTGCAGGACCGTGTGTCCCACAGGAGCATTGACAATTAAAAAGGATATGGATAAGGTGTGGAAGGTCCTGGGTGACAAAAGCAAGCGGGTAGTGGCCCAGATTGCCCCGGCTGTCAGGGTTGCCCTGGGAGAAGAGTTCGGCATGAAGCCGGGAGAAATCACCATGGGGAAAATTGTTGCAGCCCTTCGAAGGATGGGCTTTGACCAGGTATATGACACCGGCCTGGCGGCGGACCTTACGGTGATGGAGGAAAGCAAGGAGTTTGCCCGGAGGCTTGAAAAGGGGCAGGAGTTCCCGCTCTTTACCTCCTGCTGCCCCGCCTGGGTGAAGTATGCGGAGCAGAAGTTCCCCGAATTGATGGAGCATGTGTCCACCTGCAAATCCCCCCAGCAGATGTTTGGAACCGTGATCAAGGAACAGTTTAAAGGCATGAGGGAAATCGATGCAAAAGAGTGTGTGGTGGTTGCGGTCATGCCCTGCACCGCAAAGAAATATGAAGCGGCCAGGCCGGAATTCTCAACGGACGGCATACCGGATGTGGACTATGTAATTACAACCCAGGAACTGGCCATGATGATCCAGGAAAGCGGGATGGTATTCGCGGAACTGGAGCAGGAAGCGCTGGATATGCCTTTCGGCCTCACCAGCGGTGCCGGAATCATGTTTGGCGTTACCGGAGGAGTGGCGGAGGCGGTTTTGAGGCACTGCTACAGTGATAAGACGTCAAAGGCGCTGAAAGAACTGGCCTTTGTGGGAACCAGAGGGATGGAAGGCATCAAGGAAGCTTCCGTGGAGCTGGAGGGGAAAACCATAAGAATCGCAGTGGTCCACGGATTAAAAAATGTTGAAAAGCTGATAAACGCCATCCGGAACGGGGAAAGGCAGTATGACTTTGTGGAAGTGATGGCATGCCCCGGGGGTTGCATCGGAGGGGCGGGCCAGCCCATACCGGAGTCCGACTCGGTGAGGAAGCAGCGGGCAAAAGGGCTTTATACCGCGGAGAACCTGTCCCAGATCCGGAGGTCGGAAGAAAATCCCGCCATCATTGCACTTTATAACGGCATCTTGCGAGGAAAGCACAAAATGCTTCACAAGCCCCATTCATAGTGTCGTGACAGCCTGGCAAAAGGTTTTTTTACGAAAAAAGGGAGAAGCTTTGAAGCCTTTTTGGAATAAACAATGCCTGTTTGACGCAGTACTACCAAATTGCCATGGAAGGAGTGGAAAAGGGTGACCATATATGTCTGTGTGGGAAGCGCCTGCCATTTAAAAGGCGCATATAATATCATCAACTGCCTGCAGTCCATCATCGAGGAAAAGCAACTGGGAGAGGAAATAACGGTGAAGGCGGCACTCTGCCTGGGCAGGTGTACCGGCGCGGTTTCCGTAAAGATTGATGAAGAAGAAGTGATATCCGTTTCCGATAAAAACGTGAAGGAAGTATTTCAAGGCATCATAAAAGAACGGCTGGGAAAGTAAAAGGAAGTGATGAGATGTTTGAGGTTATGGAAAAACGGGTGCTCAACCCTGTTGTTAAGCTGATGGAGATTTATGCCCCTCACATTGCCAGAAGGGCGGAACCGGGACAATTTGTGATGCTCAGGGTGGATGAGGAAGGTGAGAGGATACCGCTGACGGTGGCTGATTTTGACCGTGAGAAGGGCGGCATAACCGTCGTGTTTCAGGAAGTGGGGCGCACCACCCGGCTTCTGGGTGCACTGAACAAGGGAGAAAGGATCCTTGACTTTGCAGGACCTCTCGGCATGCCGTCGCACCTTGGAGGCGTAAAAAGGGCCGCTGTTGTGGGCGGGGGCCTGGGAACAGCCATCGCCTTTCCCCAGGCAAAAAAGCTGCACAGGCTGGGAGCGGAGGTGGATTCCATTTTGGGCTTCAGGAACAGGGAGCTGATCATCCTGGAGGAAGAGATGGGGAAATACAGCACCCGGCTTTTTGTGGCCACAGACGACGGGTCCAACGGCTGCAAGGGCTTTGTGACGGATATCCTGGAGGAACGCATCAAAGAGGGCAGCCGGTATGACCTGGTGATCGCCATCGGTCCCCTCCGGATGATGAAGGCGGTATGTGAGAAAACAAAAGCCTATGGAATAAAAACCATCGTCAGCATGAACCCCATCATGATCGATGGTACGGGGATGTGCGGAGGGTGCCGTGTGAATGTGGGAGGCAAAATACAATTTGCCTGTATCGACGGTCCGGACTTTGACGGGCACCAGGTGGATTTCGAAGAAGCCATACAAAGGCAGGCCATGTACAAAGAAGAGGAAGCCGCGGATGCAGAGCCGCATGAGTGCAGGATGGGAGGTGGACCCTATGCCCAACATGTCATTAAATAAAGTAAAGATGCCTGAACAGAAGCCGGAGGAAAGAAATAAAAACTTCCGGGAGGTTGCCCTCGGATACGATGAGGAGATGGCGATGGAAGAAGCGGGGCGCTGCCTCCGGTGCAAGGCCGGGCCCTGCGTAGCGGGCTGCCCCGTGAGTGTACAGATACCTGAATTTATCGAGCGGGTGTCCAAAGGAGATTTTGAAGGGGCATATCTCAAAGTGAAGGAAACCAACAGCCTGCCGGCTGTATGCGGCAGAGTCTGTCCACAGGAGGCCCAGTGCGAGAAATTATGCGTCAGGGCGAAAAAGGGAGAGGCAGTGGCCATCGGAAGGCTTGAACGGTTTGTTTCCGACTGGCATATGAAAAAGGGAAAAGCGGAAGACATCCCGGTAGAGGCCAAGAACCGCAAGGTGGCAGTCATCGGTGCGGGGCCTGCCGGACTGACCTGTGCGGGAGATCTGGCAAAGCTGGGTTATAAGGTCACGGTGTTCGAGGCCTTTCATAAGCCGGGAGGAGTCCTGGTTTACGGGATTCCCGAGTTCCGCCTGCCCAAGGAGCTGGTGAAAAAAGAAATCGACAGCCTGATAAAGCTGGGCGTTGAAATAAAAACGAACATGGTCATAGGAAAGGTTTTCTCCCTGGAGGAACTGCTGGACGAGGGCTATGAAGCCGTCTTTGTGGGCACGGGCGCGGGCCTGCCCGGCTTTATGGGAATTCCGGGCGAGGGACTGAACGGTGTCTACTCTGCCAATGAATTCCTGACCAGGATCAACCTGATGAAGGCCTACCAGTATCCCAGGAGCCATACGCCAGTGAAGGCCGGAAAGTCCGTTGCGGTGATCGGGGGAGGCAATGTGGCCATGGATGCGGCCCGCAGTGCGAAAAGACTTGGAGCGGAGAAGGTCTACATCATTTACCGCCGCTCGGAGGAAGAAATGCCCGCACGGTTGGAGGAGGTCCACCACGCCCGCGAGGAAGGCATTATATTCAAGCTCCTTTCCAGCCCGAAACGCTTTACCGGCACCAAAGACGGCTGGCTGAACGGCATTGAATGCGTAGACATGGAATTGGGCGAACCGGATGCCACAGGAAGAAGAAGGCCTGTGGAAAAGAAAGGCTCGGAGCACATGCTGGAAATCGACGTGGCTGTGGTGGCCATAGGGCAAAGCCCCAACCCCCTGATAAAATCCACCACACCGGACCTGAATACCCACAGTTGGGGAGGAATCATCACCCAGGAGGATACGGGAGCCACCAGCAAGCCCGGCGTATATGCGGGAGGCGATGCGGTGACCGGCGCCGCCACGGTAATTCTTGCAATGGGAGCCGGAAAGAAGGCGGCAAGAGCCATTGACGGATATCTGGAATTAGAAGCTGCCAAGGCTTGAAAATATGACGATCTGCCGGTTAATTTCCTCACATGAGGGATATTCCTATCCGGCTGAATTGACAATAAAATATCTAAACGGTATAATGTTATTGTTAATAAATTAACAATAATGCGCTTTGAAAGTCAATGAGGGCTGACATATGTTACAGGTTCAAATTTGTGTCGGAAGTTCATGTCACTTAAAAGGATCCTATCACATCATCAACACATTCCATGAACTGATCAAAAGCCATGACATCGGGGACAGAGTGGAATTGAAAGCGTCATTTTGCCTGGGACATTGCACAAAAGGAGTGGCAGTGAAAATAGGTGAAAATTTTGTTGAAGATATTACGGTAAGCAATGCTGCGAGACTTTTTGAAGAGCATGTTGTAAAGAAGCTCGGAGAATGACGGGGAAATTGACTCTTTGACCTCCTTCATTCACCGCGCGGAGAAGGAGGGGGGTTATTATGAGCATCATACAATTCAAACAGGCCAATTGCAAAAACTGCTATAAATGTATCCGGAACTGTCCGGTCAAAGCCATATCCTTCAAAGACGACCAGGCCCAGATTATTGAAGACAACTGCATGCTCTGCGGAAACTGCCTCACGGTTTGTCCACAAAATGCAAAGAGTGTGGTAAGTGACGTGGAGCTTGTAAAAAGTTTTATCAGAAAAAAGGAAAAAATCTATGTGAGCCTTGCTCCTTCCTTTGTTTCAGCCTTCGAAAATCCCGATGAAAGGTGCCTGTTGAGTGCCATCAGGAAGCTGGGCTTTACCCATATTGAGGAAACCGCCATCGGGGCCGCCCGGGTTTCTGCAGAATATGACAGGCTGATGGGTCAGAAGAATATGAAAAATATCATAAGCACCGCCTGTCCCTCCATTGTTTTTCTGGTGCAGAAGTATTTTCCCGAATTGATTGACCAGCTCGCTCCCGTCGTTTCTCCCATGATCGCCCATGCCAAGATGATGCGGGCGGTATATGGAAACCGTATCCGGGTGGTATTCATCGGCCCGTGCCTTTCAAAAAAGGAAGAATGCAACGACTTTCAAAACAACGGTGTTGTGGATGCGGTACTGACTTTTGAGGATCTCCAGCGCTGGTTTGAAGCGGAAGGCATCGATCTGTCGGACCCTTCGGGAGAAGATACCAGGGGCTTGAAAAATTATACGGCCAGGATTTATCCTGCTCCCGGTGGAATTATAAAAACACTGGACAGTGAAGAACGGAAAAATTATAAGTGCATCAGCGTGGATGGAGTGGACCGCTGTATCAGTATCCTGGAGTCCATAAAGAGCGGAGACGCGGAGAACTACTTCATCGAGATGAACAGCTGTGCCGGAGGATGCCTTGGAGGCCCGTGCATCAAGCTGATAAAAGGGGGCTTTCTTGAAGCGAGGCAGAGGCTTATCGCCTATACCAAAAGGGCTTCCAGGGAGAGTTCCTCTTCCCTTGCAGAAGATGTGAAGGTGGACCTGAAAAAAAGGTTTTTGGATATGTCCCGGGAATCCAGGGAGCCCAGCGAGGCGGAAATACGAAATATTTTGAGCAGCATCGGGAAATTCTCGAAGGACAAGGAACTGAACTGCGGGGCCTGCGGCTATTCCACCTGCAGGGAAAAGGCGGTAGCGGTATACAACAAGAAAGCCCAGCTCCACATGTGCCTCCCTTATATGCGCGAAAGGGCGGAATCCATGTCGAACCTGATCATCAACAAGACGCCCAACGCCATCTTTGCCCTGGATGAGGACCTCTGCATCCAGGAACTCAATATGTCCGCCCAGAAGCTATTCAAGCTGGACAAGGAAGAGGTCAAGGGCAGGAGCATTTATGAAATCCTCCAGTGTGAGGTTTTCGAAAAGGTCAAGGACAGTGACCAGAGTATCCTGGACAACAAGTATTATTATGAAAAGTACGATCTGACGGTGGAACAGTCCGTCATATCCGTCCCGGAGCACAACATGATCATGGTCATCATCAAGAACATCAGCGAGGAAGAAAAAAACCGGCAGCAAATGTACAACATGCGCTCGGAGACGGTTGAAATCGCCCAGAAGGTCATTGAAAAACAGATGAGGGTGGCCCAGGAAATTGCCAGTCTGCTGGGAGAGACCACGGCGGAGACGAAGATTGCGCTGACGAAGTTGAAAAAATCCATATTATCGGAAATAGGTGAGGCAAAATGAGCCTTTATATCGAGGCCTGTCATGAGAGCCTCAATAAATACAATGAAGAGCTTTGCGGAGATAAAGTAGAAATCATACGGGATAAAAATTCGGTCATTGTTGTGCTGGCGGATGGATTGGGAAGTGGCGTAAAAGCGAACATCCTCGCCACACTGACCTCCAAGATCATCGGTACCATGCTTTCTAACGGACTGAGCATTGACGAGGCCGTTGAAACCATTGCCAATACCCTCCCTGTTTGCCAGGAGAGGGGGATTGCCTACTCCACCTTCTCCATCCTTCAGATTGTTGATTCGGGGGAGGGTTATCTGGCTGAGTTCGACAATCCTTCCGTATTCAAACTCCGGAAAGGTACGGCTTCCGCCGTGAAAACCCAGGCGAGGGAGATCAGCGGCAAGCTTGTGAAGGAAGGGAGATTTACGGTAAATCCTGACGACACCTTCATCATGGTAAGCGACGGGGTGGTCCATGCGGGAATCGGCCAGACCCTGAATCTGGGCTGGCAGTGGGACAATATCAACGAGTATATCCAGAGGACCAGCAAGACGGAAAACTCTGCCAGGGGAATTACAAAGCTGCTTTTGACGGTATGCGACAACCTTTATGCCAACCGGCCGGGGGATGACACAACGGTAGTTACGGTAAAGGTAAAGAAACCTGTAAGCCTGAGCGTTATGGTGGGTCCGCCGGTGGAAGCGGCGGAGGACAAACAGGTGGTGGATTCCTTCGTCAAGCGGGAAGGAAAAAAGGTGGTCTGTGGAGGAACAACCTCACAGATCGTTGCCAGGGAACTGGGACGGGAAATTATCACAAATTTCAATTATTTTAATCCCGCCATTCCTCCTACGGCTGAGATCAAAGGCATCAGCCTCACCACCGAAGGGGTGCTGACGCTGAGAAAAGCCCTGGATTCCATCAAAGCCTGCGCCGGGTCGGAAAGCACCGTGAAGGATTTTCAGAACCTGAATAAGAAGGATGGGGCCTCCAGGCTTGCCAAGGTCCTGCTGGAGGAGAGCACCAACATTCACTTTATGGTAGGCCGGGCGATGAATCCGGCGCACCAGAACCCGGAATTTCCGCTGAACCTGGGCCTCAAGCTCAAGCTGGTGGAGGAGATGGCCGGGTATTTGCGCAGTCTGGGCAAACAGGTGACCATCGAGTACCACTAAATTTTTGCGTGCAGAATAAATGAGGAGACAAAGGCCTATGAGCCTGCTGACCATAACCTTAAAACTTCATAAGCCAAGTGCGGTAAAGCGCTGCATCATTGACGAAGCCATGGCCGATTATACCCGGGCCTATGAGTTTCTGCTGCAGAGGGCAAGACAGGAATTCGAGGGGCTTTTAGCCTCCTGCAAACGTCAGAATGGGAGGCTTTCCGCCTACAGCCTGTCAAAATGGGTGGGCAAAGACCTGGGGAAAGAGCTCAACCGGTTTAATGTGCAGCCCTTCAAGGATTCCTTGAAACTGGACTTTGGCATGACCATGGCCGGCTATTTGAGACTTAAGACCATCAAGCCGGGGGTGAGCTTTCCTTCGCCCTGCCCGGCACTTCCGGGAGAGGATGTATCCGGAGGCACAAGGCCCATTTACTTTTGCCGCTATGACCGGAAAAGGGACTACTGTATCGTATATGATGAAGTCAGAGACAGGTATTTCGCAAAGCTCCATCTTTTGAACTGCAGCAGAGCCAGACCGGTGGGGGAGAACCTGGAAGGCGGAAGACTGGCTTATGTTCACAAGGGTGGAGGGGTCCTTGCAAGGAAAAAGGGCAAAGAGAACTTTATTCTTGTACCGCTGGCTTTCGGGAAGTGGCAGGAGCAGTATCTCAAAAGAGCCGTGGAGTGCCCGGAAATACTTAAAACGGCCAGGCTGATAAAGCGAGGCGGGGAGTATTTCCTTTCGGTAAGCATCGACACCATGGATGTACCTAAAATAGAAACCACCTCCTATATGGGAGTTTCCAGGGGATTGAAAAACCCTGTTAATTATTCCATAAACAGGGGGGAGGGGACTGTGCCGGAGAGGGGTTCCGTCACCGCTGACAAAAGCAGCTTTCATAAGGGTGGCCTTCATAAAAGGGAGCTTTACCGGATGGCCAATAAAATTGTGGAACTGGCTTTAAAAGAGAAGGCCCAGGTTATTGTCGAAGACCTTAAAGAAAAGGGCGACAGGATCAACTGGATAGGGCCGGATGAGGTTGAATTCCGCCCGGTACTGGGATGCCGCCTGTATAATCAACTGGTAGAGGTTCTTGCATACAAGCTTCAGGGAAAAGGACTGCCCGCTCCCGTCAAGGTAAGTCCGGTGGGAATATTCCATACCTGCCCCCAGTGCGGCCTGAACTCCAGGAATAACCGGTTTTCCCGGGACATGTTCATATGTACCGCCTGTGGAACTTCCCTCGAAATTGAGTGTTTGGGAAGTGTCAACCTGGCGGACAAACTGATCAAATACAGGAAATCTCCCGTCATCATCCGCACAAGAAGAACTGCGGAAGGCACGGTGTTTTATAACGATTTGCTGGGACTGGAGCTGGAATGCCACAGGGGGAGCGATTATTACCTTGCGCTGCAGCAGGAAATTACAGGAATTATGGAGGAAACCAGAGCTTCCAAAAGGGAAGACCTGAAAAAGGCAGCATACGATAAAAGATTAAGTATTATAAAGAAGCTGGAGCAAAAACCGGACTTTATGAAAATGATACAGTTCGAGTAAAATATATTTGTGCTTTTGCCGCCGCCGCTATGCCTGAAAAGGCATAATCCTACCGCGTAGGTGTGCCTGTGCCTCCGGGTGCGGGCATGAAAGTGCAGCTATCTAAGGCTACCTTCAGGCTTTTGTTGGAGGTAGCCGCTTTATAACCCTGCCAGAGAGAACCGGTACTTTTCCACTTACCGTATCTAACGATTTCCTGGGGGAGAACGCGCCAGCAATAAAAAAATTATTTATATTGATACCAAAGCACGATGAGGTTAAAATAACATTGTTAAATAATTAACGATAACTCTTGGAGTTGTATCGTTTTAAAAAACTAAATTCTTATAAGGAGGTACTTCTATGAGCAGCAGCAAATCAAAAGTGGCCATCATAGGTGCGGGCTTTGTGGGCGCCTCGGCTGCTTTTGCAGCATCCTTGAACCAGCTTGTCAACGAACTGGTGCTGATTGATGTCAACGGCAAAAAAGCTTTGGGTGAAGCAATGGATATAAACCACGGCCTTTCCTTTTTAGGGCAGATGTCGGTCAAAGCAGGCGATTATTCCGACTGCGCAGACTGTGATGTAATCGTCATTACCGCCGGAGCAAACCGAAAGTCCGGAGAGTCCCGGATGGACCTGGCCAGGAAAAATGTGGCCATAGCAAAAGAAATTACTGCCAATGTCATGAAATACTATACCCGGGGGGTTATCCTGGTGGTATCGAATCCTGTGGACGTACTGACCTACATGATTCAAAAATGGTCAGGCCTGCCAAGCAGCAAGGTTATCGGCTCGGGAACAGTTTTGGACAGTTCCAGGTTCAGGTATTTGCTCAGTGAAAAGCTGGGCGTGGATATCCGCAACGTACACGGCTATATCGTCGGAGAGCATGGGGATTCACAGCTTCCGGCCTGGAGTGCCACCCACGTGGCGGGAAAGAACATATGCGAGTATTTCTCACAGCCGGGGTCCGGCATCACGGAAGCGGACAAGGAAATAATCGCCCGGGAGGTGAAGAAATCGGGCGCTGAAATCATTAAGAACAAGGGTGCTACTTATTATGCCATCGCAGTTTCCATAAACACCATCATAGAGACCCTGCTTAAGAACCAGAACACCATAAGGACGGTCAGCAGCCTGATGAATGGCATGTATGGAATACACGACGTTTCACTGAGCCTTCCTTCCGTTGTGAATTCAAGCGGAGTCAGCAGTGTAGTAGAACTGAAGCTGACCCCGGAGGAAGAGGCGGCATTGAGATGTTCCGCAGAGCAGATAAAAGCCATTCTGGAAGAAGTGAAGAATATTTAGGCTGAAAACATGCCGGAAAAAGACGAGGAGGATGAATAATTATGGATATCAGAGAAGAATCATTAAAACTGCACGGAGAGTGGAAGGGTAAAATCGAGGTTGCAAGTACGGTACCCGTGAAGGACAAAAGGGACCTTTCGCTGGCCTATACTCCCGGAGTGGCGGAGCCGTGCCTTGCCATACAAAAGGATGTAAACCTCTCCTATCAGTACACGAGGAGATGGAACCTGGTGGCCGTTGTCACCGATGGAACCGCCGTATTGGGACTGGGGGACATAGGACCGGAGGCGGGAATGCCGGTAATGGAAGGAAAATGCGTGCTTTTTAAAACCTTCGGGGATGTGGACGCCTTTCCCCTTTGTATCCGCTCAAAGGACACCGACGAAATCGTAAAGACCGTCAAATTGCTGGCAGGCAGCTTCGGCGGGGTGAACCTGGAAGACATATCCGCCCCCAGATGCTTTGAAATCGAGCGAAGACTGAAGGAAGAGTGCGATATCCCCATCTTCCATGACGACCAGCATGGAACGGCTGTTGTAACCCTGGCGGCGATGATAAACGCCCTGAAGCTGGTCAAGAAGGACATAAATGACATTTCCGTGGTGGTCAACGGTTCAGGCGCCGCAGGCATCGCCATTACAAAGCTCCTCATGAGCATGGGCCTGAAAAAGGTCATCCTTTGCGATACAAAGGGCGCCATTTATGAAGGCAGGGACAACCTGAACGCAGAAAAGGCCCAGATGGCGAAAATATCCAACCTTGAAAGGAAAAAGGGTTTACTGAAGGACGTGCTTACGGGAGCCGACGTATTCATCGGCGTGTCTGCGCCCGGCATGGTGACGGCGGAAATGGTCAAGAGCATGGCAAAGGATGCCATCATCTTTGCCATGGCCAATCCAGTGCCGGAAATCATGCCGGAGGAAGCAAAGGCGGCAGGTGCAAGGGTAATCGGCACAGGGCGTTCGGACTTTGCCAACCAGATTAACAACGTGCTGGCTTTCCCGGGGATTTTCAGGGGAGCGCTTGACGTGAGGGCAAAAGATATCAACGATGAAATGAAAATTGCCGCGGCAGAGGCAATCGCCTCTTTGGTAAGCTCCGCCGAGCTGGGTGAGGACTACGTGATTCCCGCTCCTTTCGACCCCAGGGTTGGTGAAAGGGTTGCGGCGGCTGTGGCAGAGGCGGCCAGAAAATCAGGCGTTGCCAGAATATAATTTTAATAAAAGGTGGTGGTCGGAATGTATGCAAACAAAGCAGTACAGCAGTGGGTAGAAGAAATGGCAAGGCTTACAAAGCCGGACCATATAGTGTGGATTGACGGCTCGGAGGAGGAAAAGGAAAGGCTGACGAAGGAGGCTCTGGCTTCAGGGGAGGTAATGGAGCTTGATCAGGAAAAGCTTCCGGGATGCCTTTACCACAGAACTGCCTTAAATGACGTGGCCCGTGTGGAACACAGGACATTTATCTGTACAGGGAAGAAGGAAGATGCGGGGCCCACCAACAACTGGATGGCTCCCCAAGAAGCCTACCAAAAGCTTTCAAAGCTCTTTGACGGCAGCATGAAGGGCAGGACCATGTATGTGATACCTTACCTGATGGGGCCTGAAGGCTCAAAATTCAGCAAGGTGGGGATCGAATTAACCGACAGCATCTATGTCGTTTTGAATATGCGGATCATGGCGAGAATCGGGGAGCGGGCCATGAAGCACCTGGGAGGCTCCGAGGGTTTTGTAAAGGGACTGCACAGCAAAGCCCAGCTGGACGAGGAGAACAGGTTCATATGCCATTTCCCCGAAGACAACGCCATCTGGAGTGTGAACTCCGGGTATGGAGGAAATGTGCTGCTGGGGAAAAAATGTTTTGCCCTGCGCATCGCCAGTCATATGGGAAGGCGGGAAGGCTGGATGGCGGAGCACATGCTCATTCTGGGGGTTGAAGACCCGGAGGGCAAGGTTTCCTATATTGCCGCCGCATTCCCAAGCGCCTGCGGAAAGACCAACCTGGCAATGCTGATTCCTCCCGAAACCTTCAAGGGATACAAGGTGTGGACGGTAGGAGACGACATCGCCTGGCTCAGGATCGGAGAGGACGGCAGGCTCTGGGCGGTAAATCCCGAGGCCGGCTTTTTCGGAGTGGCTCCGGGCACCAGCATGAAATCCAATCTCAACGCACTGCTTACAACACAGAAGAATACCATATTTACCAATGTGGTGCTGACCGACGAAAACACCGTCTGGTGGGAGGGAATGGGAGTACCGGCGCCCAAAAAAGGTACCGACTGGAAGGGAAACCCCTGGACGCCCGAAAGCACGGAAAAGGGCGCCCATCCCAATTCAAGATTTACCGCTCCTGCGGCTCAGTGCCCCTGCATATCGGACCAGTGGGAGAATCCCGAGGGAGTTCCCATCTCCGCCATCCTCTTCGGAGGACGGCGGGCCAAAACCGCGCCGCTGGTATACCAGTCCTTTGACTGGGAGCATGGTGTGTTCGTAGGTGCCACCATGGCGTCGGAAACGACTGCCGCAGCTACGGGGGCCGTTGGCGTGGTGAGGCGCGACCCCATGGCCATGCTGCCCTTCTGTGGCTACAATATGGGAGATTATTTCCTCCACTGGCTGGACATGGGAAAGAAAATTCCCAATCCTCCGGCGGTATTCAATGTAAACTGGTTCCGCACCGATGAAAAGGGCAAATTTATCTGGCCCGGTTTTGGAGACAATTTCCGTGTTCTGCAGTGGATCCTTGCAAGGGCAAAGGGCCAGGTGGAGGCGGTGGAATCTCCCGTGGGCTATCTGCCGAAAGCGGAGGACATCTGCCTGGACGGCCTTGAAGACATCTCTGTGGATACCGTCAGAGGACTTCTGAGCATTGACAGGGATTCATGGGCTGCAGAGGTAAAGGACCAGGGGGAATTTTTGAAGAAATTCGACAGGCTGCCTGAGGAAATAAGGAAGCAGCACGAGGCCCTGGTAAAGAGACTGGGTTAACCTGATATTACGGTAATTTTAATCGAATAGACATACTTGGCTGATCCCCGGCTCTCAATGGCCGGGGATTTTTCTATACAGTTTATCTGCTACCAGCTGGATTTTTTCACCCCGGGAATGTGGCCGCTGTAAGCCAGCTTCCGGAAGCACAGGCGGCAAATCCCGAATTTCCTCATATAGGCGTGGGGCCTGCCGCAAAGCCTGCATCGGTTGTATTTTCTCACTTTATATCTGGGTGTCCGAATCTGTTTGAGAATCATTGCCTTTTTTGCCACGTACATTTCCTCGCTTTATCCTTTGATAGTTTAAGTCCCTTTATTAGCATTCTCAAAGCAGTTTTAAATTATTGATGCGGAGGAAAAAGTATATAAAAATATGATGATAATGATTATCAATTTCAAATATGGTTATATATATAGTGAAAAAGAAAAGGCTATTTAATATAGCCGGACTCATTTGTACTGAAATGGAGGGATTCTTTATGAAACATGTATTACCGGAACTGTCTTATTCCTATGATGCTTTAGAACCATATATAGACCAGGCAACCATGAATATTCATCACACCAGACATCACGCCACCTATATCAATAACCTGAATGCCGC
>JAFADI010000022.1 GCA_023424965.1 Bacillota bacterium | reverse complement strand
GGACGGAATTTACCTGTACTGGTACAGAAACAGCCTGGTTATAACAATTCTCTTCACAGCCATTTCACTTTTTTTTACATCCATGGTGGGATACGGACTGGCAGTATACAAGTTCAAAGGAAGGAATCTGCTATTTATCATTGTACTGATCGTAATGATGGTTCCTGTGGAAATACTTATTCTGCCCTTATACAAGCTATCCATCGGGTTAAAGCTTATCGATACCTATTGGGGTGCCATTTTACCCTTTGTGGTTTCACCCTTTGCCATATTCTTTTTCAGGCAATATGCCATCGGTTTACCGAAAGACTTTCTGGATGCGGGAAGAATCGACGGATGTACGGAATTCGGACTATATTTTAAAATAATGATGCCGCTGATGCTTCCTGCCTTTGGCGCCATGACCATTCTGCAGGCCATGTCCAGTTGGAACAGCTTTGTATGGCCGTTGATCGTGCTGCGCTCAAATGAAATGCTCACACTCCCCATCGGGCTTCAGTCGTTGATTACTCCCTATGGAAATAACTATGATTTACTGCTGGCCGGTGCGGTAATGTCGGTTATTCCCATCATTCTTGTATTTTTATTCAACCAGAAGGCATTTATATCCGGCTTGACGGTTGGCGGCGTAAAGGGCTGATCAGCGTTGAAAATAGAACATTATCGGATGAGTTTAAATAAATATTTATTCCGGAAGGGATGATTTCCGGAACAGAAGGGAGCCAACCCATCGAATGCAGAAATATAAAAACCCCATTTTGCAGCAGCGTGCAGATCCCTGGGTATACAGGCATACCGACGGCTTTTATTACTTCAGTGCGTCGGTTCCTGAATACGACAGGATTGAAATAAGAAGGGCGGCAACGCTCGAGAGCCTTTCGGAAGCCAGTCCCCGGACCATATGGAGAAGGCACGAAAGCGGCCCCATGAGCCAGCATATCTGGGCGCCGGAAATTCACTTCATCGATGGCAAGTGGTACGTTTACTTTGCGGGAAGCGCTGTCGACGATATATGGGCTCTTCGCCCCTATGTGCTGGAATGTCCGGAGGCTGATCCCATGACGGGAACCTGGGTGGAAAAAGGCATGGTTCAGAAGTGTGAAAAGGACCCCTTTTCCTTTACGGAATTTTCTCTGGATGCCACCACCTTTGAACACAGGGATAAAAGATACCTGGTATGGGCCCAGAAGGTAAACGGCGCTGCAGGAATCTCCAACCTGTATATTGCGGAAATGAGCAACCCCTGGACGCTGTCAACGGTACAGGTGATGCTTTCGACGCCGGACTATGAATGGGAAAGGTATGGCTTCTGGGTCAACGAAGGGCCGGCGGTGGTAAAGAGGAATGGCAGGATATTTATCAGCTATTCGGCCAGCGCCACAGATCACCATTACTGCATGGGCCTGTTGACGGCGGCCGACACTGCCGACCTGCTGGACCCCAATTCCTGGAGCAAGTCCAGGGAGCCTGTATTTGGAAGCAATGAGGAAACGGGCCAGTACGGTCCGGGGCATAACTGCTTTACGGTATCGGAGGATGGAAATCGGGATATCATGGTATACCATGCGCGGAGCTATAAGGAAATCGTGGGAGATCCCTTATATGATCCCAACCGCCATGCAAGGGCAAAGATCTTTGGATGGAAGGAAGACGGCACGCCAGATTTCGGGATTCCGGAAGCGGATTCACCATGAAATTCAGGCGACATTTCAGATTACAACTGAATTATTATAGTGACTTCATATACGCAGGCATCGGGTGTGCAAACCTTATGCCTGTGTTTTTTCTGACGGTAAACGAGGAATTTATAATGTCAGAAAAATAGTGTAAAATGGAGTAAAAGTAAAAATAGTGAAACAAAAGGTAAATATTCTTCATCGAAATCGCTTAATAAATAAAGTACAATGGAGTACGCCGGGGCCACTTGCGCCTCCGGAGGAGCAAAAGACGACAGAAGCCCTGCAGGGAGGAAAGTGGATGCACACATTACGAAGAAAATATTTTTGCTTGCTACTGATGCTGGTTATGACGGCAGGAAGCCTTCTGGCAGGCTGCGGCATACTTCCGGAGGAAGAAGAGGCGCTGGCACCTCCCCTGGTGCAGCCGAAACGGACGGAATACGAGCTGTACAAGGTCGTAAAAAAGGACATAACCAAGACCCTGACCGGCACGGGCAATCTTGTAGCCGTGGACGAAGAGACGCTGTATTTTACGGAGTCGGACGGAAAGCTGAAAAGCATCGATGTAAAGCTGGACCAAGAGGTTAAAAAGGGTCAGGTTCTGGTACGGCTTGACACAGGCAATCTGGAAACCCGGATCAGAAAGCAGGAAAATGCCGCTGAGAAAGCCAAAATTCAATTGGAGTCCCAAAAGAAGCTTTACGATAAATATGCGTCAATGCCTGAAGACAGCGTGATAACGCCAAAAGAAATGGATGACCTGCGAAAAGACCTTAAGCTGAAGGAAATTGATCTTGAGGATGCAAGGATAGAGCTTGAAGAACTGAACCGGCAGCGGGTTGAGGCGGTTTTGACATCTCCCATCGACGGAATCGTCACCTTCATTGAGGACCTGGATCCCGGCGACAGCATCGAAGCCTACAAGAAGGTCATTGTGGTTTCGGATCCCGGCAAGCTGCAAATCTATTACCAGCCTTCACGGGATATCAACGACGTGAAAACCGGAATGAAAGTCAAGGTCAAATGGAAGGGGCAGGCCTACCCGGGAGAAGTGATCCTGTCCCCGGACAATGCTCCCAAGGATGCCCTGGAGAAATATAAAAACGCCCTGGTTATCAGGGTGGATGACCTGCCGGCCACTGCGAAATGGGGGCAATCCATTGATTTTACCATCGATGTGGTGAGCAAAAAAGATGTGCTGGCCATCCCCGTAAAAGGGCTGCGGAAAATGGTGGGCAGAATCTATGTGCAGGTGCTGGACGGCGATACGAAAAATGAGTTCGACGTCAAGGTGGGAATCGAGTCCGATTATGAAGTAGAAATACTTTCGGGAATCAAAGAAGGGCAGATGGTAATCTTGAACTGATGACGGGGTGACAGCGTGGCTTTGATAAAAATGGTCCTTAGAAAAATCCTGAAGAACAAATGGCTGAGGGTTTGCATGCTGATCGGCCTGGTAATTTCCGTGGCCCTTATCAGCAGCATTCCCATGTATACCCAGGCGGTCCTGCAAAGGTCCCTCATACGGGATATGGAGAATTACCAGAAGAAAAACAATACCTATACGGGAGCTTACCTCATCTCCATCAACATGGACAGCTCCTCCATCTATCAAAAGCTCAACGAGCTGGAGGAGAAGGGGGAGAACCCTCTCGAAAACAGTGAAATCGTTGATTTTTATAAAAACCTCTTTTCTGCATTTACCAGGCAGGAGCAGTATATTAAAGACAACGTGGAGAAGAAAATAGGGCTGCCGGTCCTGGCAAAAGTGTACCGCTACTCTTCGGACAAAAAGCGTATCCAAAAGAGTGCTGAAGATGAAGGGGGCAGCGATTCCCTTTATGCGAACCTTCAGTCCCTTACGGATATGGAGAACCACATCCGCCTCCTGGATGGGAGAATGCCTTCAAAGGTCCCTGTGGACGGGGTCTATGAGACCCTTGTGCCGGAAGGGGCCTTGAGAAAACTGGACATGATGCTGGACCGGGAATATGTGCTGCAGGATGCAAAGAAAAAGTGGGGAATCGAGCCTATCCGGGTCAGGCCCGTAGGGGTATTCACAGTAAAAGACAAAGCGGACCCCTATTGGACCTTTTTCAATCCCGACCAGTTCAATGAAAGTTTTTTGCTGGATGAGAACCTTTTAAGAAAGGATTTTATCGATAAGTATCCCAATTTTATTTACTATGCCCAGTGGTATTATGCCTTCGACTACCATGCGCTTTCGGTGGGCAGTCTGGGTGGCAGTCTGGCGGGACATGAGAGTATTTTGAAGAATTTGAGTGACCTGTGCTATAAGAATAACAACGTAAGCATCAACGCGCCGAGCATGAAAGAAGTGCTGTGGGCTTATGCCGAGAAGAGCAGGCAGCTTGTGCACATGCTGTGGGCCCTGAATGTTCCCATCATCATCATGCTGTGGCTGTACCTTTTTATGATTTCCAAACTGATTATCAGCCGGGAGGGGAATGAGATCGCCCTCCTGTCCAGCCGGGGTGCCACCAGGCTCCAGATTGTCCTGGGATACCTGCTGGAGGGCGTCATTCTGGGAGGTATCGCCATGGTGCTCGGTCCCCTCCTGGGGCTACAGCTGACGGGACTGCTGGGAGCTTCCGACGGCTTCCTGGAGTTCGCCGGAAGGAAGGCCCTGGAGGTCAGGCTGGACGGGGATGCATATACATATGCGGCCCTGACGGTATGCCTGTCCATTGCCACCATCCTTATACCGGCCTTTGCCGCCAGCAGAACCGGCATTGTAGAGCATAAGCGGAA
This sequence comes from Bacillota bacterium, assembly GCA_023424965.1. Classification (GTDB taxonomy): domain Bacteria; phylum Bacillota; class Clostridia; order Acetivibrionales; family JAFADI01; genus JAFADI01. The sequence continues at coordinate 9,868 of JAFADI010000022.1, read as the reverse complement.
AACATCCCGGTACAGCGGACTGACCTTCTGGGAAAAAGCCTTTGTGGACGTCATACTCCTGGGGATTTCCGGGTACGGAATTTATACTTTTATGAAAGGCCAGTATCTTTTAAAAGCCTCCGGCATATCCGCAGGACAGGTCCAGGCGGATCCCCTGTTGTTCCTGGTACCCACCCTTTTTATCCTTGGCTCCGGACTGCTGGTGATAAGATTTTATCCCCTGCTGGTAAAGCTCATTTATACCCTGGGGAAAAGGCACTGGACCCCGCCGGTCTATGCCACGCTGATCCAGGTGGGGCGTTCCTTGAAAAGCTACCACTTTCTGATGATATTTCTGATCATGACAATCTCCGTAGGGACCTTCAGCGCGGTGGCGGCCCGGACTATCAATTTGAATTCCAGGGAAAAAATTTTCTATGGCGTGGGGAGCACCATGTCCCTTGTACCCCTATGGCAAAGCGAGAAAGCGGGAAGCTATTCCTTCGCAGGCGGCAGCGGGGCTTCCGACGAAAGTGCTTCCAACAGGGTCCAGTACTATGAGCCCTCCTTTCTGCCCTATACGAAGCTAGAGGGAGTGGAGCAGACGGCCAAGGTGTTTAGGAAGGAGCAGGTCTTTGCCCAGAGCAGCGGAAAAAATGCGGAAAATGTAAACCTTATGGGAATTGAACCCTATGAATTCGGGAAAACCGCATGGTTCCGGAACGGCCTTCTCCGCGGGCACATCAACCAATACCTGAACCTGCTGGCCTCTGAACCCAGCTCCTGCCTTATATCCACATCCCTCAGCAGGGAACTGGGAGTCAAGGAGGGCGACTATATCCAGGTCAGCTGGCCGGGAACCGCCCAGGCAAGCTTTACCGTCTATGGAATCGTTGATTACTGGCCTTCCTGGAATCCCAACATCAACCCCCTGAAAGAAAAAAAAGAGGAGCCCCGGCTTTTTGTGGGAAACCTGCAGTATATACAGGACCACCTTTCCCTGGAACCCTATGAGGTGTGGCTGAAGCTCAAGCCGGATGCCACCAGCAGGCAGGTATACGAGGATATTGCCGATAAGAGGCTGTCCATTACCTCCATTACAGATGCCAACCAAGAAATGGTGGAACTGAAAAACGACCCCTTCCAACTGGCCATCAACGGAGCCATGACCCTGGGTTTTATCATCTGCAGCCTGATTTGCTTTTGCGGCTTCCTGCTTTACTGGATACTCTCCATCAGTTCCAGAACCCTGCAATTCGGAATCTTCAGGGCCATGGGGCTGTCTGCCAGGCAGCTGCTGTCCATGATGTTCATAGAGCAGGTGCTGACCTCGGGCGCGGGCATTGTAGCGGGAGCCTTCATCGGACTTGTCACCGGCAGGCTGTTTGTGCCGTTTTTCCAATCCGCCTTTGACGCCTACTCCCAGGTTCCGCCTTTCAAAGTGATCTCTTATGCGGGAGACAGGTTCAAGGTTTATGTGATGATGGGAATCACCGTCATGGCCGGGCTTGCGGTTCTGGGCTGGCTCCTTTCCCGCATTAATATCAATCAGGCCATCAAGCTTGGCGAAGACTGAGGAGGTAGTGGATGGAGACGATCATAAGGACAGAAAATGTGAACAAAAGCTTCAAGTCCGGCAGGGAGACCATACAGGCCCTGAAAGAGGTGAGCCTGGACATAAGGCAGGGCACCCTTTCAATTCTCCGGGGCCGTTCCGGTTCGGGGAAAACCACGCTGATCAATTTGCTGGGCGCATTGGATAAGCCAGACAGCGGGGGAATCTTCTTTTTGAACCAGGACATCACCCGGCTGACGGAAAAAAAGAGGGATGAACTCCGGAGGAGAAAGATGGGCTTTGTTTTTCAGTCCGTTGCCCTGATTCCCCTCATGTCGGCCTATGAGAATGTGGAGTTCGGATTGAGGATTGCGGGTATAGGAGCCAAGGAGAGGAAGCGGCGGGCGGAGGAATGCCTGTCCTTCGTGGGACTGCAAAAGCGTATGGAACATGGGACCCATCAGATGTCGGGGGGAGAACAGCAGCGGGTGGCCATTGCCAGGGCTATCGCCCACAGGCCCGCCATCATATTTGCGGACGAACCTACCGCCCAATTGGACACACTGATGGGGCTGCAGGTGATGAAGGTATTTAAGGACCTGGTGGAAAAGGAAGGCCTGACGATTGTCATGACCTCCCATGATCCAAACATAATCGACCTGGCAGATGCAGTCCATGCGCTGCAGGACGGTCAGATCATCAATGAGTGAACGGGTGGATGTCATGGTAGAATGCGAGAACCTGGTAAAAATATATAAAACCGCGGAGATTGAAGTGGTGGCTCTCCAGGGCCTGGACCTCACGGTGGAAGACGGGGAACTGATGGCCATCATCGGGAACAGCGGGAGCGGAAAATCAACGCTGCTCAATATGCTTGGGGCCCTTGACAAGCCCTCGGCGGGAAAACTTCTGGTGGCGGGGAAAGACCTGTCAAAGCTGAGCACAAGCCAGTTGATCAGTTATAAGCGGGAGTCGGTAGGCTTTGTCTGGCAGAACAACGGGAGAAACCTCATCCCCTACCTTAGTGCCATTGAGAACGTTCAACTGCCCATGATCATTTCCGGAAAACAAAGGAAGGAAAGGGCTCTGGAGCTGTTGGACGTGGTGGGGCTTTCCCACCGGAGAAACAACAAGCTTCACCAGCTTTCGGGGGGAGAGCAGCAAAGGGTGGCCATTGCCATTGCTCTTGCCAACAGTCCCAGGCTTCTGCTTGCCGATGAACCCACCGGTGCGGTGGACACCAAAACCTCCGCCCGCATCCTTGACCTGTTTAGAGACTTGAACAAAAATACGGGTTTGACGGTCATCATCGTAACCCATGACAGGCAGCTGGCCAAAAAGGTGGACCGGGTGGTGGCCATCAGGGATGGAAGGACCAGCAGCGAACTGATCCGGAAAATAAGCTATGCAGAGGAGCTTTCCGCCATGGACACAGGCATAAAGGCCCGGCAGGAAGAAGAATCCCATGTGGAGATGGCTGTTGTGGACAAGGCCGGAAGGCTGCAGGTGCCGGGAGAATACCTGGAGGCATTGGGTGTAAAGGGCAAGAGCATGGTAAGGGTGGAACTGGAGGAAGGGAGGATCGTGTTATACCCTCCCGAAGGGAAAGCCGACAGTGCATGACGATGTGCCGGAGATAACGAGCTGTAAACATAATAAAAGCTCCGGGACATCGAATTCCATCGCTTTTGGCCGGATTTGCTCCACAAATCATCCAAAATATCGGATTCGCCCGGCAAATTTGCCGAAGTCTATGGTTCGATCTTTTTAAAGGGATTCGGATTCCGTTGTCTCCTTGATGACGACGGCCTGTTTCCATTTGCCGCCCTTGAATCTCAAGGCAAACAGGATTCCCCTTACAATCCAGTCGATGTACATTCCCAGCCACACCCCTGCAACTCCGAGACCTAGAGGAATTGCAAACAAATAGCCCAGAATGATCCTGAAAACCCACATTCCCAGGAAGGATATGGCCATGGGGTATTTCGCGTCGCCCGCCCCCCTCAGGCCAGAAGGCAGGACAAAGGAAACGGACCAGAAAATAGGGGTGAAAATTGCACACTGGATGATCAGTTGAGAAGCCAGGGGGATGATTTCCGCATCCTGGGTATAAAGCCCCACCAACTGCCTGGAGAAGGGAATGATTGCGGCGCAGATCACCAGAAGGCAAAGGGTGGACAGCTTGGTCAGGTTGATCATGCTTTTTCCCGCCTCTTCGGAATCGCCTCTCCCCATGCTTTGCCCCACAAGAGTGGTGGCGGCGATGCTCAGTGCGGAGCCGGGAATATTGACAAGGGAGAAAATGGAGCTGGCGATATAGTTTGAAGCAATGGACGCAGTTCCGAGGCCCACGATGAAAATCTGGGTGATGAGCTTGCCACCGTTGAAAATAAGGGCTTCAAGACCTGACGGGATGCCGATGTTGAAAATGGTCTTCTGAATGTCCATCCGGACCCTGAAGCTTTTGAGCTCCGAGAAGCGGATTACCTTTGAGCCCTTTAACAGGATAAAAATGATGAGGCAGGCGCCAAAGGCCCGCGACAGGGTGATGGCCAGGGCGGCTCCCACAACTCCCATACCCGGGACGTTGATATCAAAATGCACATTTCTGGCATGGATGCCGTAAATCAGCAAGTAGCTCAGGATGACATTGAGGATGTTCATGTAAATGGTGAGCTTCATGGGGGTGGCGGTATCCCCGGCTCCGCGGAGTACTCCGCAGGCTACGGAGGTGATGGAGATCAGGGGATAGCTTATCAACGTAATGGACAGATAAACCAGGGAATTTTGGATTACGCTGCTTTCCGCCGTACCGAACAGGAAATTGATGAGCTGGTAGCGGAAAAGCCAGGTAACCGCGGTGATGGCTACAGAGAGGACCAGGCCCGAAAACAGGGACTGCTTGGCAGTGTCGTTTGCCGCTTCGATGTTGCGCTGACCGATGTAGTGGGCCACAACAACCGTACTTCCCACGGCCATGGATGAAAAAAATGTAATGAAGATGTTGCTGATGGAATCTACCATTCCTATGGCGGATACGGCTTCTTTACCGATGTTGGAGGCCATGATGGTGTTTACCACACCCATGGACATAATAAAAAACTGCTCCGCCACAATGGGAGCAGCGAGTTTTAGGATATTACGCCTGACAAACAAAAATACCACCTCTTTTCCTATTATACCACCCGGTAAATCATTTACAATTATATCGCTTTCCATTTGGGCCGTTTGCGGGGCAAATCCGGCCAAAAACGATGGGACTCGACGCCCTGGAGCTTTTTTTAAAAGGGGTTATTGACATAAATAAATCTTCATACTATAATTTAAATATAAAATAATGAACGATGTTCAACAATGATGAAAGGGCGTTCAATGGAAGAGGTCAAGGTAAAGTCATTATATAAAGCAATTAAATTACTGGATTTTTTCACCATCGATTCTCCTGAACGCGGCATCAGTGAATTGGCAGAGCTTTCCGGCATGCTCAAAAGCTCCGTGCATAATATTGTCACCACCTTTGAGGCATGCGGTTTTCTTGAAAAAAATCCTCAGAACAGCAAATACAGGCTGGGCATAAAAATGCTCCAGCTCAACAACACCCTGTATACAACCAATGATTTGCGCAACACGGTGCGACCGTACATGGAAAAGGCAGGGAGCTTCTGCAACGAATGCGTGTACTTTGCCGTACCTTCGGACATCGAGATTGTGTACCTGGATGCGGTTTATCCCAACGGCATCATGGCCGGAAGGTCGGTGATCGGCATAAAAGCGCCCATGTACTGTACCGGTATCGGAAAGACCATCATGGCGCACATGGAACCGGAACAGATCGACAAGGTGATCAAGGCCGGGCTGGCTTCCTTTACCCCCAATACCATTACGGAAAGGGAGAAAATGCTGAAGGAGCTTGCCCTTATAAGGGAAAGAGGCTATGCCATCGACAATATGGAGCACGAATACGGAATAAAATGCGTGGCCGTTCCCATCAGGAATATCCGGGGGAATGTGGTGGCGGCAATGAGTGTGTCAGGCCCTTCCCTGCGGTTTACGGAAGAGAAGATTGCCGAGTATGCGAAATTCCTTAAGAACATAAGTGACGAGCTGAAGGGGATTATACAACGATAGTTTTTTTTACACTAATAAATGAACGTTGTTCAACAATAATGAACAGAAATTATTACCTTTCACATTGGCATAAGAGATTGGATAGAATTGATTTGAGCAGCAAAAATATTTTTAGCCTTTGCAACAATTACCGACCCTCGGTACTACGGCTTAAGAGCGTCTTCTGAAAGCGCTTTAAGAAATATAAAATTAGGAGGAAGAAAATTATGAAAACCAAAAGTATTTTGGCAATCCTGATTTGTGTCACCCTGGTATTTGCCATGTTTGCCGGATGCCAGAGCAATAAGGAAGAGCCGAAAAACGGGACGCAGGAGCAAAAACCTGCCGAGCAGGCTCAAAACTCTCCTGTAAAAATCACTTACTACGGAGGCTGGACCGGACCTGACCTTGACAAAATGAAAGCCCTCGTAGACAAATTCAACACGGAACAAAACAAAATACAGGTTGAATTTACTTCCTTGCAGTGGACCCCCATGTTTGCCAAGTTCCTGACGGACTTCAAAGGTGGAAACCCTCCGGACATTCTGGCGCTGCATACCTTTGAAATTGGACAGTTTGCCGAGATGGGCGTTCTGGATCCAAAAGCGGTGGAGGCCCTTAAGCTGAACAAGGACGATTATCTGGAAAGCGCATGGAATGGCTCCATTTATAATGGAGAATTATATGCGGTTCCCATTGATGTAAACATGCACGCTTTGTACTACAATACCGAGCTTTTTGAAAAAGCGGGCATCGCACAGCCCCCCAAAACGGGTGAAGAGCTGATCGCCACCGGACAGAAGCTCACCGTGGACAAAAACGGCAAGCATCCCAACGAGGCGGGCTTTGATGCCGACAACGTAACCCAGTACGGGTTGGGCTTTGCCATGAACCACCACATTTTCTATCAATTTTACGGCTTGATGAACCAGCAGGGAGAAAATCCTTTTACCGATTCAATGACAAAGCTGGAACTGAATGAGGAAAAAGCGGCAAAAGCTTTTGGTTTCCTGCAGGACCTCATATTCAAACACAAGATTACACCCAAGGGTGAAAAATCCCCCATCGACGATTTCAAAGCCGGGACGGTTGCCATGATCGTTGATGGAAACTGGCAGATGGCAGGACTTGAAACCGCATCGGTAAAATGGGCGACAGCCCCTTATCCCCAGGTGTTTGACAAGCAAGCCAACTGGGGTGCTTCGGAAGGATTGGCCTTCCCCTTGAATGAAAAAGCCGACGCTTCCAGAAAAGCGGCTGCGGCAGAATTTGCAAAGTGGCTTGCCACCAATTCCGCAGACTGGGCGAAATCAGGACAATTGCCGGCCAACAAGGCTGCATTGGAAACTGCAAAGAGCATGCCGGGAAGAGACGCCTTTATTGCTGAGTTAAACAGCACTTACTTCGTTCCGGCCCATCCCAAGGCAACCCGTATTTTCTCAAGCGCCGCACCAAGTCCCATCCTCACCGCCGCACAGGATGCAGTGCTGAACAACAAGAATCCTTTGGAAATTGTAAAGAAGATGAAGACGGAAATGGATGCACTTTTAGCCCAATAATGTTTGAAAGCACAGGCGGATGCGGCGGCTTCACCGGACCGTATCCGCCTGGGGCTTAATATTTTAAAGAGGGGTTGTTGAGCAATATGAAAAAAGGACAGGGAAAGATCGCGGCTTTGTTTTTGCTGCCTTACTTGCTGGTGTTTATCGTATTCAGGCTCGGGCCAAGCATTGCGGGTCTGTTTATGGGCCTGTTCAAGTGGAACATCGTGGGCAAAGCCAAGTTTGCCGGGTTAAGCAACTTTCAGAAGCTGTTTTCGGATCCTTTTTTTTATACTTCATTAAAAAATACCTTCGCTTTTTTTGTGATGACGCTGCCGGCGCTTGTTATTTTGAGCCTTCTTCTGGCAGTGCTGCTGAATCAGAAAATTATGTTCAGAAATCCCGTCAGGACGATCGCCATCATGCCCTATGTACTGATACCCGCCGTTGTGGGTATTATCTGGAACTGGCTTTACGACAACAATTTCGGGATACTGAATTATTATATTAAGAACATCGGCTTAAAGCCGGTGGAGTGGCTTACCAATGAGAATTGGGCGCTGTTTTCCGTGGCCGTCGTGACCATATGGTCCTACCTGGGCTACAACATGGTGCTGTACCTGGCGGGCCTGCAGAATATATCGGCGGAGCTGTATGAAGCCTCCATGATCGACGGCGCCAACCGCTTCCAGACATTTATGAAAATCACGCTGCCGCTGCTCAAGCCCATTAGCTCCATGATTGTGACGCTGACGCTCATCAATACCATTCAGATATTCGACCAGATTTTCGTCATGACAAACGGGGGGCCGGGCACGGCCACACTGACCCTTGTCCAGTACCTGTACGGAACGGCCTTCCAGAATTACGACCTGGGATATGGCTCTACACTGGGCATCGCCATTCTGGTAATTCTTGTGGCGCTGATACAAATACAATCGAAGCTGATTAAAGTAGAGGATTAGGAGGGAATAGAAAAATGGTAAAAAAGGTATCGACCTACGTTTTGATGATTTTAACCGCAGTTATTTTCCTGTTCCCGCTGCTGTGGTCCCTTATATCATCTTTGAAGCCTGAGAACGATATCGTGAGCTATCCGCCCCGATGGATACCCAAGGTGGTCACGCTGGAGAACTATACGGTGGTGCTTGAAAAATATCCCTATCTCCATTGGGGGCTCAACAGCATTATCGTTGCCGTCAGTTCCACGCTGTTTATTCTTGTCTTATCGTCACTGGCGGCCTATGCTTTCGGGAGGCTTGAGTTCAAAGGTAAAAAAATTATTTTTGCAGGCATTGTGTCCATGCTGCTCATCCCCATACAGGCCTATATTGTTCCGCTGTTTCTCCTGACATCCGCGCTGGGTCTTCTGAATACCTATGCCTCACTGATTCTGGTGTCGGGGGCCAATGTAACCAGCGTGTTCATCCTCACCAGTTTCTTCAAGGGAATACCCAATGAACTGGAGGAGGCGGCCAGAATCGACGGGTGCAAGGATTTTGGAATCTTTATCAGGATCATGCTCCCCCTGTCAAAAGCGGCCCTGTCAACGGTAGCCATACTGACCTTCATCGCAAACTGGAATAATTTCCTCTGGCCTTTGATTGCCATAAGGCAGGATTTCTTGAAGCCTCTGCCGGTAGGTATTGCCCAGTTCATGGGATCGGCAGGCTCCAACGCCCAGTTCCAGTACGGAACGGCACTGGCAGGCGCATGTATGGCCATCATACCTTCTCTCATCGTCTTCCTTTCGCTTCAGCGCTATTTTGTAGAAGGTATCGCCAATACGGGCATTAAAGGATAGAAAATCACTTCCGGAGGAAAAGACAATGATTCAAACGATATATAAGGAATTCATTTTTGAGGGCGGGCAGCCCTTCGAAAGCTGCCATGCCTCCACCCTGGCGCTGCTTCCCGACGGGAGCTTCCTGGCTGCATGGTTCGGCGGTTCCAAAGAGGGAGCGGGGGATGTGGCCATCTGGAGCTCACGCCGGGAAAAAGGCCGGTGGACGCTGCCGACTAAAATTGCGGATGAAGAAGGGGTGCCTCTCTGGAATCCCGTGCTCTTAAACGGCGGTAGCGGAAAAGTTCTGCTCTTTTACAAAGTGGGACATAAAATCAGCGAATGGTACACAAAACTGAAAATTTCCGGGGACAACGGAAAAACCTGGTCGGAACCGGGGGAACTGGTTCCGGGGGACAGGGGAGGCCGGGGGCCTGTCAGAAACAAGGTCATCGTACTGTCGGACGGAGCCTGGCTTGCGCCCGCTTCCACCGAAGAGGGAGGCTGGAAAGCTTTTGCGGATATTTCCACCGACGGCGGAAAGACGTGGAGGAAAAGCAACGACATCTGCATCCCCGGCTTGAATTATTCGGACATTCAAAAGGTAAACAGCGATATCCCCGTTTCGGAACAATCCTTTGTGGGAAGGGGAGTCATCCAGCCCACCCTGTGGGAGTCGGAGCCGGGGAGGGTCCACATGCTCATGCGGAGCAGCGAGGGCAGTATTTACCGGAGCGATTCGGAAGACGGGGGAAGAAGCTGGACGGAAGCATATCCTACCACGCTGCCCAACAACAACAGCGGAATCGATGTTGCAAAGCTTGAAAACGGAGTGCTTGCCCTTGTATATAATCCCGTGGGCATCAGTTGGGGGCCGAGGACGCCCATTGTATTGAGTACGTC
>JAFADI010000140.1 GCA_023424965.1 Bacillota bacterium | reverse complement strand
GTCCAGGGCCACCACATGCTTTATGGAATAGCCCCTTTCGTAAAATATCCTGGGATAGCCGTCTGCGAGGCTGCACAGGCTTATATTTCTCAACACAAGAAAAATGGCGTTTACATATAAAATTATTGCGGCCACCGCAAAATAGAACCTGTCGTTGAGGAAGGTCGTAAACAGATACCGGAACAGCATGACTGCCGAGGCTATCATCAATAAATAATTAAAAAACACAAAAGCGGTAAACATTTATCGGAATCCCCCTGAAGGACTGTTAATAAACATATTACCACTTTAACGATATTTTTCCAATTTATTTCATAGCAAAGCCGTCGCTGCTTTGGGGTGGTTTTTACTCCCTGATAAATAATTTGCAAATCGTCCGGTTTATCTTTTGTCTGAAGCCGTCCAAACGGCAGTATGGTTTCCCCTTGTGCCTCGCCCTGCATTCCCTGCACTTGCCGTGCAGCTCGCATTTCGTGTTGGGACAAGGGCATCGGATGCCCTGTTTCTTATCCATAATCCATGCTCCTTTATGATTTTTATCTTCCTAAAAGGAGTATAGAGAACAGTTTTAAAAATTTTTTAAAATGTTTCTTAAATTTCTATAAAATGATGTTGAAGCAGTGGTTCAGCGGCCCGCTTCCCTTTCCCAGGTCAAGCCCCGCCTTCAAAGCGGCCGTCACATACTCCTTCGCCTTCCTTATGCTTGTCTGTAAATCGGCTCCCAGGGCCAGGTTGCAGGCAATAGCCGAAGAAAGCGTACAGCCCGTGCCGTGGGTATTGGGATTGTCAATCCTCGGGGAATGGAACCAGTGGGCCTCCCCCGACAGGTACAGCAAATCGTCCGCCGAATGGTCAAGATGCCCGCCCTTGATCATAATGCCGCCGCGGACCATTCCGGCGATGCCGGCTGCCGCTTTAAACATGTCCTCCGTGGATTCAACGGCAATCCCCGTCAAGACTTCCGCTTCGGGGATGTTGGGCGTGATGACTTCCGCCAACGGCAGCAGCCTTGTGACCAGTGCCTCCACCGCATTGTCGCTCAGCAGCTTGCCGCCGCTAGTGGCCACCATCACCGGGTCTACCACGATGTGCCCTGCTCCGTATTCCACCAGCTTATCCGCAATGGTATGAATGATCTCTATGCTTGAAACCATTCCGATTTTGACTGCATCAGGAACAATGTCACTGAAGATGCAGTCCAGCTGCCGGCCTACAAATTCAGGGGTGACTTCCTCCACGCCATAGACGCCCGTGGTATTCTGCGCCGTCAGGGCGGTGATGGCGCTCATGGCATACATGCCGTGGGCCGTGATGGTTTTGATGTCCGCCTGGATTCCCGCACCGCCGCTGCAATCGGAACCGGCAATTGTCAATATCTTTCTCATAAACGATTCAACTCCAATTCGTCAAATGAAGTGAGATACCAGTCGGCAGTCCTTTTGATCTGCTCCCGGTCTTCCTCCGCACCGGCCTCCTGGATCCCCGCCACCAGAAACCCTGCTTTCTTGGCGGTCTCCACCGCATGCAGCGCATCCTCAAATACAATGGTTTCCTCTTTTTTCGTATTCAGCAGTTCCAGCGCCCTTTCGTAAATCAAGGGACGGTCTTTGCCGCAGCCCACCTCGGTGCAGGTGAGGATTCCGCAGAAATATTCCATGGAACCGAGCCGTTTCAGGGCCGCTTCCACCAGATGCCTGTCGGTGGCGGTGGCAACGCACATCTTTATCCCCAGCCGGTCCAGCTTTTTGATAAAGTCCAGGGCCGAGGGCTTAAACTGGACCTCCCTGGCGTATTTGTATTCGATCATGGCATTGACCTGTGAAATGACTTCCTCTTCACAATCCTGCAATCCATATTCCTCCTTGAAATAGACGGCCGTCTGGAGCATGCTGAGGGTTTTCAGCTTCTCCCACAGGCCGGGCTCCGGCGTACAACCCCTGGCCATCAGGTATTCATCTCCGATGGTATACCACATGCCCATGGAATCCAGAAGGGTTCCGTCCAGATCAAAAATTGCACCTTTCAGCTTCATGCCTTCACCATCCTCCCGGCGAGGTCCGCCAGTTCTTCCGCCGCAGCTTTGATGTCCTTTTGGGCAAAAATGGCCGAAACCACGGCAATACCGCTGATCCCGGAGCCTGAAAGCTCCAGTACGTTCTCCCTGCTGATTCCGCCGATGGCCACCACCGGGATGGAGACAGCTTCGCAAATGGCTTTGAGGCTTTCAAAGGAAACCGCATCCGCATCCAGTTTGGTGGAGGTTGTAAATACCGCTCCCACCCCCAGGTAGTCGGCTCCCTCCCGTTCAGCCAGGACCGCCTGTTCCACCGTCTGCACCGAAACACCCAGGATTTTGTCCTCTCCCATGCGCCGGCGGACTTCCGACGCCGGCATGTCCCCCTGCCCCACATGCACTCCGTCCGCATCACAGGCCAGGGCCACCTCAAGGGCGTCGTTGATGACAAAGGGAATTCCGGCCCTGCCGGCGATTTTCTTGATCTCCCCCGCCAGTTTTACGAATTCCCCGCAGGGAAGGTCTTTTTCCCGCAGCTGCAGGAAGGTCACACCTCCCTGAATAGCTTCCTCTACCTGTTCCTCCAGGGTGGCGTCGCCCAGCCATGCCCTGTCGGTCACTGCATACAGCAGCAGGCTGTCTTTATCGACTTTCAACTTTCAACCCTCCCTGCAGTGTTTCTCCATCCAGATTGCTCATAAAGTCAATGATATAGGCCCGGTAGCTGGAGGTACCACCCTTTTCCTTCTGCAGCTTTTCATAGGCCGCCTCGCCGCAAAAGCCCATGGCACTTACCGCCGCCGCAGTGGCAGAGGTCATGTCCTCGGGATTGGCCGCACAATAGGCGGCAATGACGGTAGTGAGCATGCAGCCGGTTCCGGTGATTTTGGACATGAGGGCATGGCCGTTGCGGATCACGTAAGCCCGGCCGGCATCGGCCACAATATCGATGGCACCGGTGATGGCAATGACAGCGCCTGTTTTCCGGCTCAAGCCCTGTGCAAATGCGATGGCTTCCCCGAGATTTTCTTCCGTCACCGTGTCGCTCACATCGGCATCCACGCCTTTTGTGGTCCCGCTTCCCAGGGCCACGGTCTTAATCTCCGATATGTTTCCCCGGATTACGGAGAATTTGACCTCCTTCAAAAGCTGAAAGGTGGTGGACGTACGGAGAGAGGAGGCGCCGGCCCCCACCGGGTCCAGCACTACCGGATGTCCCAGTTCATTGGCTTTCCTGCCTGCCAGGAGCATGGATTTCACGGTTCTTTCGTTCAGCGTTCCAATATTAATAACCAGCGCATTGCATATGGAGGTGATTTCCTCCACTTCACCCGCATCGTCCGCCATAATGGGAGAAGCGCCGCATGCCAGCAGCATGTTTGCACAGTCATTCACCGTGACATAGTTGGTAATGTTGTGCACCAACGGGGTCTTTAATCTTGTGTTATCCACGTATTTTTTGAACATATCCTTTTCCTCCATTCACTATGATACACAATAAGCTGATTGCAACCATGACGGGCAGGGTACTTCCAAGGACCGTATCCGCCGTGAGAAAAATCCGGTAAATTGCAAAACCCACTGCCCATAAAACCAGGTTTGAGACATTGAAGCTTTCTTTGGTATGGTCTTTCTTCAGGATGAAGAAGTCCGTGATAAGAATGGCTATCATGGGCGCAAACACAGATCCTATGAGAAACAGGAAGTTTTCATACTGTTCAATGGGCGTAGACATGGCCAGAAACATCCCAATCACCGTGATCATAACCGCAGTCCATTTCTCGTCAAGCTTCGGTGCAATGGTCTTGAAGCTGACCCCTGCGGAAAAGGCATCCAGGAAGGTGGTGGTCACCGTTGCCACAATGATGATGTAAATACCGATGAGGCCCATGCCCACCTGGAGCATAATTTGGGCGATATCGGACTCCCCCGCAAAAATGGCGGCCCCCAGGCCGATGATATACATCCAGCAGCTCCCCACAAAATATGCCCCCGAACTCACCAAAGCCGCGGCTTTTGGCTTCCGGGCCCTTTTTACGTAATCGGATATCAATGGAAGCCACGAAAGCGGCATTGCAGCCGCCAGCTCCACCGCTGCCCCAAAGCTCATGGTTCCCTCCACGGTCCCTGCCGAACCCTTTCCGAACACTACGGTGCTGAGCACCACCGTCAGAAGGAACAAAGCCCCTATGGCGAAAGTATTGACCTTGCTCAGATTTTTCATCCCTACCAAAATCCAGGCAATGATCAGGACACCGATGATGATGCACCACAGCAGCTCACCCCGGGTTCCGAATGCAGGATTGGCGATAACGCCCGTGGCCCGTGCACCGCTGATGATCATGACCGCCGTCCAGCCCACAAGCTGCAGGATGTTCAGTGCCGAAAACAGCAGGGCCCCCTTGCTTCCAAAGGAAATTCTCACCGTTTCCATGGCACTTTTTTCCGTTCTGCCCCCGATCAGCCCTGCAAAATACATCAGCGTGCCGCCGATCAGGTGCCCCAGCAATATGGCAATGGCGCCTTTTACAAACCCCAGGGGAGCAATGAATGTTCCCGTCAATATTTCTGCGATGGACACGGCCGCTCCGAACCACAGCAAACCGTTCCCAAACAGTGATGTCTTTTCACTTTCCAAAATAGACTCCTCCTTGATGTCGCACAACAAAAAAGTGGGTATCCCATCGGAATATCCCACTAAATTCTTAGCTTTAATTTTTCCCTCCGTTGGCATTATCCAAATCAGGTATACGGGTCGAAGTTGATTACTTCCTCTCAGCCTGCTGTACAAGCTCCCCGGTATTATATTAAATTACAGGAAAATAGTATCATATAAAAAAATTCATGTCAACCATAGGAACGCAGACCGGTCTGCTTTCACCCGAAAACATCCCACAATATCTTCGCAAACAGCAGCACCATGACGCCGATGAACACCGGCCGTATTACCCTGGCCCCATTCCTTATGGCCAGTCCCGAACCGATCCAGTGCCCCAGAATGCCCGCCAATGCGGCAGGAATTCCAATCCGGTAATTCACACTTCCCCCGATAATAAAGGCCGCCACCGCCGCGATATTGGACGACAGGTTTACAATCTTGGTATTTCCGGAGGCCGTTGCGAGGTCAAAACCCATGAGGCCGGTAAAGGCAAGGATGAGAAAGGTCCCTGTTCCCGGGCCGAAGAACCCGTCATAGGCCCCCAGGGCCAATCCTACCAGCATGCACAGCACAACCAGTCTTGTGCCTGACAGATCCGAAACGGTATTTTTCTCCCCGTAGCTCTTCCTGGCAAGCACAAAAACCGCCGCTGCCGGCAGGAGAATCAGCATACACAGCCTGAGGTATTTGTCGCTCAGGACCAGGGCCAGCTTTGCTCCGCCGAAAGAGCCCAGGAGGGCAAAGCCGGCGGCTATAAAAGCCGACTTATAGTGTATCTGCTTGTTTTTGGCATACCTCAGGGTGGAAAACATCGTTCCGATGGAAGACGACAATTTGTTGGTCCCCGCAGCCAGGTGGGGGGAAAATCCGATAAACATATACGCGGGAAGGGAAATCAGCCCCCCGCCTCCCGCGATGGAGTCCACAAAACCCGCCAGAAAGGTCAGCGGACAAATGATCAATAGCATATTCAGCGATATATCCATTCTTTTATCCTGCTTTCAAAAGCCTCATCTTTTTTGTTCCTTCATTACGACCCCTACAGGCTTTCTATTTATTTTACACAGTTTTATGGATAATGGGAAGTGTTCATCGCTGAACTGCCTTCTTCGTATAGTTTGAGATTTGTTTCATCAACGCTGCTGCACCTTATGGTGATTTCGACTTCACCATATGCGTTTGATTGTTCGATATTAATTTTCAAAAAACATTCTGCCTCTCTTCTATTTGATAAATGATAGAGCCGGCTCTATCATTTATAATACTTTACGCAGAAATGTAAATTTAACCCAATTTCGGTTTGTTGCAATCTTTATGGGGTATGTTGCGTTATCGCCGGTTTGACCTGATAAATACGGGGTTTGTGAAGTGATATATGATAGGGCGGGCATCCGGACCCTTCAGACTTGCAATAGGCATACCCGTTTCACCTATACGTCTTTGCGCAGGATAAAATCCGTTTGTTCTTCTTCGCCCATGAAAAAAGAATGGTTGCCAGTAACATAAAAGCCGTTTCTTTTATAAAACCGGATGGCTTTTTCGTTTTTCTCCCATACGCCAAGCCACAGGTATGATTTTTTCCGTGTACCGGCCACCTGCACGGCTTTATTCAGCAAGACGCTTCCCAGCCCCCTGCCGTGGAATCCCTTTGCCACATAAATTCTTTCAATTTCTAACGACCGCGGGTCCCTGATGTCGGTTTGCGCCTCATGCTCGTTCAATTTTAAATAACCTGCCGGGTTTTCTCCGCCATATAAAAAATAAAAGGCCGAACCGCTATTTGACAATTCCCCCCGCAGCCTGTCCATGTCAAAAGCCTTCTCCAGATAGGCCTTCATGTTGGACGGCGTATTCATGTGCCTGAAGGTTTCATCATAGGTCCTGCAGGAAAGTTCCTGGAGCACGGGAAGGTCCTCCGGCGTACATTCTCTTATGGTAAGTTCCATTTACTTGCGCTGCCCCCTAAAATTCCTGTTGTTATTTTTTCTTTTCAAATTGACATGCATACAAATATGAGTCACTAACAGCATAAACGCGGTTGCTGCAAATAAACCATGGAGTAATTCAAAGTCATGCCTTTCGGCAAATCCATCGGGTATGATATCATTTGCGAGCAGTATTCCTGTAGCAGCAATTGCCGCAAACAAAAAAATCATAAGAAAGTCGACAATTATGTTAACTCTCATCTTCATTTTTATTTTTCTATTGAAAAAGTTTTTACAGCTGGCTATAAAAAATTTCCGGCTTAAAAAAATATGTATTGCAAATAGTATGCAAAATGCAGTTCCACTGATCAAATGCACCAATACACCTGTCAGTTCGCTGGTACTGCTGTTTACGACAATCAAAACTGACATGAGAATGTATAGAATTATTTTTACTGCTTTAACTGGTTTTGCTTGCATAATATTTAACCGCCTTTTGCAGAATCCAACCGCTCTTCCTGCACATTATCAAATCGAAGTGTTTTGTATATTCTTTTTACTTTCCGGAAGCAAATGTTACTCCATTGTCCTCTAAAGTTTGCTTGATGATCTTGACAGCGTTTTTTCCTATTCCATGCAGTGCAGAAATTTCTTTTTCACTATACTTTGAAAGTTGTTCGATTGTTGTTATGCCTTCACCCTGGATGGCCCTTTGTGCCGGCTTGGCAAGTTTCTGAAGTAAAATCTATCACCATTTGTTAAAATGTATTCGTTCTTCAGCGTTAATTGAATGTTGTAAAATTTTCTTTGAGTTTTCTTTTGGATACCCCAATGCTATATAACACGGAATTTCATAATCGTCTGGTATATTTGCAGTCTTTTTTATAAGCATTATTTCCTCATCAAAAGGAATTCTTGTTACTCCATATATACCTTCACTTACAGCAGCAAGAAATATATTTTCGATACAGCACCATATCGATGCAAATGCATTAAGTGCAGACAGATTTTGTGGTTTTAACAGATTAACCTGACGAAAGCATGGTATTATAAGGCAACCAGCATTTAAAAGCATTCTGTATTGTTTTGGAATACCGTCAATATACATCTCCCGCTGATACTTGTCGGCAAGCCCCCATCCGTCTATTATTCTTACTGCCTCTTCTTCGGAATCATTTTTATTCACCTTGCTGATAATTTCAAGCCTTGCTGCTTTATCATTTATAATGATAAACTCCCATTCCCGCATATGATTATTGGAAGGTGCCTGCAACCCCGCATCAATAATCTTCTTAATAATCTCAACATCAATCTGCTTTTCAATAAAGTCCCGAACCGTTCTTCTTGAATAGATAGCTTCATATAATTCCATAGAAGACC
>JAFADI010000219.1 GCA_023424965.1 Bacillota bacterium | reverse complement strand
ATGAAAACCATTGAAGAGCAATCCCAAAAAGGGCTGGCTCTAATGGTTGCTACCCTGGAGGAGGAAGAAATTGATCAAATGCATGCCAGCCTTAAAACTCTAGTAGAAATATTTAAAAAAATTGCAGACAGCCCTACATAATTGTAAAATACAAAGCAGCATTAACTTTTTTCCTGATAATACGGCGAAATTTTTACATGTACCGGGGTGGAATCCTTCAAAAGGTTACTTCATATGCACAAGGTGGTGTCGAATTAAATAGAATTCCAAGTGGATTTACAGAGGCAGAATTGAAATCGGAATCTGGTCTTCAAGCAATTAGCGTAGGCCTCTTTTATGGGGATAAAAATAAAATTTCAATCCCAAAACCAAAGGCTGTCTTTAACCGTCTAACAACTGACCGGTCAAAAAACAAACAAGGGGGATAAAAGAGTGACCTGTGAGGAGTTTTCAACGCGGATCGTCGCAATGATGCAAACACTGTATCGCGTCAGCTATACGCAGTTATCGCAAAGCTGCGATCGGGACGAGGCGGTTCAGGAATGCCTGTGCAAGGCATGGAAGAAGCGCCACCAACTCAAAGATGAGCGCTTTATGCAGACTTGGGTAATCCGCATTCTGGTCAATGAATGCCATAATATACACAGAAAAAGGAGCCGGGAATTGCCGCTGGAGGAATTGCCTGAACGGATTGCACCTGCGGACGCCGATTTTGAGCTGCACGACGCGCTGTTTAGTTTGGATGAAACGCAACGCTTGCCCATTCTTCTGCACTATATTGAAGGCTTTTCAATCAGCGAGGTTGCGCAAATTTTACGCTGGCCGCAAGGTACGGTCAAGTCGCGTATGCTGCGTGGACGGCAGAAGCTAAAAAAAACATTGTGTGGGGAGGGACCGTTGCCATGCGAGACATGAGTGAATTGAAAAACGCCTTCGGCCAGGCGGATGACGGCTTTGTCAACAACGTATATCATACCCTGACCGGTATGCAAATAAATGAGAACAGAAAACCCGTGAAAAAAATAGGCTTCCGACTGGCGGCTGCGATTGTGATAGTCTGCATGCTGTCTGCCGGGACCGCTCTGGCTTTTAGAAACGCCTGGGGGATACTTGATTTCCTGAGTGGAAGAAGGGTGGAGGTAAAGGTTTTACCCGAAGCCGCTGACATCGTGCAGAAGGAGGTATCTCAAAAAGGCAGTCAGACCGAATTTGGGGATTTTGCAGTGCGCGAAGCCGTGTTCGACGGAAAGGACGTGTACATCGTTGTGGATGTAAAGCCCTCCAGTCCGGGATATTTACTGTTGGGCCCGGATGCATCTCCGTCCGATCCCATCGGCAATATGGGACCGCTTTTCAGTGGAAAAACCGGCACCATCGCCGATTATGCCCGGGAGAATAACAAAGAAATGGTAAACACCTCTGTGGTCATCACCGGTGTGAACTGTTCCGTTGATTATCTCCTTGAAGCGGACGGGACGCTTGTCTACATGCTCAACGGCAGCTATACCGGCAGCTCTGCTCAAGAGGATATAAAGATGACCTGCGTAGCTGCCCCCTTTGTCAGCCGGGAAGGCACAGCTGTGATTGATGAGCTCAATAAGAAGGTAACCACACTCTCTGTCACACTCAAAAATTCCGGAACAAAAGAAACCGTAACCAGCACCATACCTGCCACCTACAGTGATTGCGGCGTCCGTGTGGATAAGGTCACGCTCAACGGTTCGGCCATGGCGATTTATGCAGATATCGAATTCACAGTAATAGATAAAGAGAAATTTGCCAAAACCGATGACGGCCTCTGGTTTGAATTCCTGGATGACACCGGCAAGCGTGTGCCCGACGGTGCCTCTTCAAGCGGGAGTATTAAGGCCCTCGACGAAAATCACTTTATACAGAAAATTTCCCTGCAGGCTTCAGAAACACTGCCAGGTGAGATTATCCTCCGAGGATACAATTGCTGGGAGAAAAACAGGTATGAGACCCATACATTTAAGATGAAGTAACAATGTCAGCCCAGGCAAAAATATACTCCTATTTGAAATCAAAGAAGCTGAGTTTTAGGTCAACTGAAATGACTGATAGACTTAGCTTTTTTTTGTATATTAATGGTAATGTTTTGGTGAACCCTGTATAATAAAAGGAAAGCTATTCAACGTTCTACAAAGAAAACATGAAAAAAGGCTTCGCTATGAAGGACGACCTTTTAAAAAATAATGGTGGTGGAATTTATGTGATACAATGGGGATGTAGATTAACATATGCCTTATGAATAAGAGCCTTTAATTTACTTCACCTATGTTTAAAACTACGAACAAATGATTATTTATATATGAGAAAGGAATAAAATATGAATTCGACAAAAACTCTTAAAATAACTTCGAATGCTGTTTACACGGTTGGCGTAGTTATTGCTTTATGCTTGGGAACCATCAGTCTTTTTGGGTCGAATGAAGTTTTTAACTCTGCAGCGATGATTCCCTTTACTTGGAGGGAGCAGGCGTTTATCTGGCTTGCTTTAGGAACCGTTCCCATGCTTTTAGCCTGCATGGCGGTTTACAAGTTTAATGCCATAAAGAACAGCACACACAAAAAGAGAAATTTCTTTTTTATCTTTCTTCCGGGATTTATTTGCACTGCATGTGCACTAGTGGTGGTTGGTGTGATAATTGTAGGTATGCTGAATACTTTTGTGTTTCAAGGGAAGTTGTTTCATTAGTGCCACTAATGAGCATAATGTCTAGTTAAGGTATTCTGCATTCTTTAAATAATGCGTATCAGCGAGACTGGCAGAGGTTTGATCGAGGCACCATGTGGTTGTTTTGGAAATGATACTGTTTCTATCATTGGAATATTGGTAAACAATATATGAGGCCTAAGGTGAGAATGGGCGTGCGGAGTATGAGGCCGGACCGTTAATGCTTTTGCCTGAAAAATTGGGGATGAATTGATGAGCGAAAATATGGATTTGGTATTTTATGATAATAAATACGATGAAGATTTAGAAAAATTTGAACTTGAAAGTGCGCAAGAACAATTTACGGCCTATCCAAAAGAAATACTTGAAACCTTAGTTGATCGTGAGCGACATTATATATTGATAGTACGGGATAAAACTGTAGTGGGCTATTTCGTACTGCATGAGAATAACGGGCCTTTGGAAATAGGGAGTCACAATAAAGCACTGCTTATAAGAGCTTTGGCTATTTCTAAAAATGAACAAAATAAAGGATATGCGTTGTCCGCAATGAAAATGTTGCCCAATTTTGTAAGGGAACATTTTAAATCTGCAGAGGAATTAGTTTTGGTAGTTAATCATGCAAACATACCCGCCCAAAATCTTTATAAGAAATCCGGATTTTCAGATACTGGTAGGCGAAGAAGTGGAAAGCTTGGTTTACAATTTATCTATCAGTATATTTTAAAATAATCGTATTGAGGAGGACATTCTCTGAGAGATGCGTACCCGAATAACTTCCATAGAGTTTTCTCCAAAATCAAAGAACGGCGTTTATATAACGCCGTTCCAAGAAATCCAGTAGGAGAAAGGACCGTTAAGGTTCTTTCTCTATATGTGCAAACCGTCCCCGTACGGTGCTCATGGATATCGAAATTATTAAGGATTAATAGGTTCCGTAATAATTTCTTAAACTGTAATGTAATTTTATAACATTTTATGTAACATTACAATATTTTGTAATGTTCTATTTTACGCACAGGCTTGTTACAATTTGTAAAACAATAACGGATTCCGTCAACAAACTTATGATGCATTAGGGTACAGCGGAT
Organism: Bacillota bacterium; assembly: GCA_023424965.1. Lineage (GTDB taxonomy): Bacteria > Bacillota > Clostridia > Acetivibrionales > JAFADI01 > JAFADI01. The sequence continues at coordinate 1,200 of JAFADI010000219.1, read as the reverse complement.
AGAAAACAGAATGTGCCAAAATCCTGCAGACAAATTCTTTTCCTATCAAAGTATCATAACTAAATCTGGAAATGGTGATTGATATGAGTCAGATAGAAATAGAAATCAAAAACATGAGGGAAGAGATCCATGATCTGAAGGTCCAGGAATTGACCTTCCGGCGCAGGTAAAACTACTACAGGGAGAGTGTAAAGCCGCAGGTCATAATCCTGCATCCGGAATGAGGAAGTAAAACCAATGAAGTGAAGGAGGCTTGAGAAGGAAACGGGAGATGAGGATAATACTCTCACAGGATGAGACACAAAGGGATTCTGCAGAAACAAAGAATGCCATCTGCAACACGCCGTACTCAAACTCCGAAAAAGAAAAAAGGCGAGTTAAAGCTCTTTCCCTCAACTTTTCACCTTACTGAGTCGCCCATATTCATTTTGAGGCTCATCGATTTTAACACTGCCATTCAACTCCTGCTCGACCCACTCATCAAGGAACCTTTTCCGGAACAGGTATTTGGAGCCGGTTTTAAAATGTTTTATCCCGCCGGTCCTGGCCAACGTATATAGGCGGTAATGGGATATCTGCATATATTCAGATGCCTGCCGCAGGTTGAAAGTCTGATCGGACGCATTTAGCATTTCTCCGGCTGCCGGGCCTGCAGGTGTGGGGAGTGCCTTGGTGTTTTCATTTATCATTTCCGCAAAAGCTTCAATCACAAGCTTTAAGCCCTGGGCAAGCTTTTCCTGACTGCTCATAGTGATTACCTCTTTCGGTAGATACTGTTTTCTAGAGATTATTGACGAGATACATACAATATATCCCCCAATTATTGTTTTAGTCCTGTTGCGAATATAACAGAGAAAAGCCTCATATTGCTTACAGCGATGCAGGCTGCTATAATTAAAACGTAAAATATTTCCATACCCTATCCCATAGCGATGATTAAAGACACAGTGGATGGATTCATAGGGGAACTGGGACCAAAGGCAGTGGAAGACAAGCTGCCCCATATTCATAATGAGGAAGGGATCCGGAAATATATTGAGGAATTTGCCGCCCGTCAATTCCAGGCCACATTCGAGAACCTGGACGGGGAGCACGAAATTGATTATGCCGGCCTGCCCGCTGAGGTAATGATGTCAAGTAAGAATAAGGTATGCATTGACTGTAAAAGGGAATACCCCGCGACAAATAAATTCTTTAATG
>JAFADI010000121.1 GCA_023424965.1 Bacillota bacterium | reverse complement strand
GGTTTACGTAGAAGGTACCTTTAAGGCCAAAATCGGGATGGGCTTTATTGAACTCCTCCATGATTCCTACGGCTGATTTGGGATTGACCACCAGCTTGCCGTTTTCTTCAATAAAGTTGAACTGGCCCGGGGTACCGTCGTCAAAGGTAAAAATCATGGGTATGCATCCTGCCGGGACGGATATGTTGTTGCTCAGGTAGTCGTTTACGTTTATCAGCCTGTAGCCCTTGTCGTACAACTGGACAAGCAGCTTGCCGAAAGCGTCGAAGGTGGTTGTGTATTCCTTGTCCCCGGATTTATATTCTTCGATAAAGTTATGGAACATCACAACCATGATTTTACCGTTTTCATTGGGCTTAACTTTTGCCAAATCTATTTCTGCTTTTGGTTCCTGGGATTTATCACCGTTTGAATCGCCGGGAGTCTGGGGCTTCTGCCCGTCGGAGGTCTGTGGAGACTCCGTCTGCTTGGATTCCACCTGCTGGGGCTCCGCCTGTCCCGGTTTTTCTTCCTGCTGGGAGGGTGTAAACTTGCTTCCGCATCCTGACAGCAAGAGACTTGCGGAAATCAGGGCTGCCAAACTTGCATTTAAAAATTTTCTCATATGTAGTCGCTCCATCTTTTTTATGTATTATGTGAAGAAAGTCAAAATGCCACTTTACAATTTTTTAGAGAGGTGCGAACCCTGGGTTGGCCCGCACCCTCCAAAACATCGGAAGTGGTCACGCAAACTGCTTGGTGACAATTTGACGTTCCAAAAAATTAGAGGTGATTGAAATCAAAACAATTTGCACTTCTATAGTTTATTTACAAATAAATTATACACCATTTTTGTGTGCACATTCAAATACAAATTGTGCCTGTATCGCTATGTGTTTCCGGACCTGCCGCGCAAAGCCAGATATTTTCTTGCCACCCAGAGCAAGGGTTTCACAAAGGAAATTTCCATTTCGCTTCTGACTTCCTTCAGATTTTGGCGAATGGGTATATGCTGAGGACAGGCTTTTTCACACTTTCCGCAATCCACACACAATGACGCGTCCGACGGCTTGCCTCCTGAGACGCCTCCGGTAAAAGCCATGTATTGAAACTTCACATGTCTGTTATTGAAAAAATGCTTGCTGTTGTAGTAACTGAAGCAGCTAGGTATGTCCACGCCTGCAGGACAGGGCATGCAGTAGCTGCAGCCTGTGCATCCTACCTTCATCAACCTGCCGAATTCCTCTTTTGCCCGGTCAAAGAGCTTGAGCTCACCGGCGCTGAGAGACTGGGGCACCGCATCCGAGGCAATCCTTATATTCTCATCGATGTGGGCCTCTTCATTCATTCCCGAAAGCACAACCGAAACCTCCGGGTGATTCCATATCCACCTCAAAGCCCATTCTGCCGGTGTTCTTTTGTGCTCTGCCGAGTCCCATATTTTTTGTACCTCCCGCGGCATCTTCCCCACAAGGGACCCTCCCCTCAGGGGTTCCATTACCACCACGCCCAGGCCTTTTGCAGCGGCATATTCCAGGCCTTCCTTTCCGGCCTGGACATACTCGTCGATATAGTTGTATTGTATCTGGCAAAAATCCCAGGCATAATCGTCCACAATTTTTTTGAAATCACCTTTGTCTCCATGGTAGGAAAATCCTATATGGACAAGCCTTCCATCTTTTTTTGCCTTTTCGATAAACTCCCGGATGCCCAATCTCTTCAGCCGGTTCCATCCCTCCATATCGTTTAAGGCATGAAGGAGATAATAGTCGATATGATCGGTGCAAAGCCTTTTTAACTGGTTCTGCAGGATGTTTTCCATGTCTTTGTCCGAGTGGACCATATAAGGCGGAAGCTTTGTGGCGATTTTCACCCTGTCCCTGTATCCCTTTGAAAGTATCCTTCCAAGAATGCTTTCGCTTCTTCCTCCATGATAAACGTATGCAGTGTCAAAATAGTTCACGCCCTGCTCAATGGCCTGTATAATCTGCCGCTCTGTTCTTTCCTCATCAATCCGCCCGTTTTTCTGCGGATAACGCATGCACCCGTATCCCAATATTGACAGCCTGTCGCCTGTTTTTCCCATTTCCCTGTACAGCATAAAAGCCTCCTGCAGTCCCGTGCCCGTCGTATATCTACCATAGTATTATATTTGGTATCATAAGTCCATATCCTGTGGCAAATAAAAGGAGCCTGTCTTTTCAGGCAGACCCCTTTCAACGCTGCTTCCGTTACTGCATATAGTTATAGATCATTACCGCCGTTTCGGCTCTGGACAGGTTGGCTTTAGGGCTGAAGTATCCGTTGCTTCCGCTCACGATCTTGAGTCCCTGGGCGATGGAGACATATCCCAGCAAGTCGGGTGCAATACTGTCCTTGTCCTTGAAGGTGCAAATGAATATTCCCTTTATATCTGCCACCTTGTCATATTTCAGAGCCCTGATGATGAACTTTACTCCCTCTTCCTTCGTCACCGTGGAATCGGGGGCTTTTTCATTCTGCTTCACAATCCCTTCTCTGATCATGAAGCTGTATAGCTGATCTGTTTCCTTGTTGGCGTCTGTTGCGGCATAAGGTTGAACTTCATAGTAATTCATGGTCTTGGACAGCAGAAGCAAAAAATCTTTTTGGGTTATGCTGCTTCCCGGCTTGAAGGAGTTCCCCTCCAAAGCGATCCCGTATTCCGCAAGGGCAGTGATCTGCTTTTCGGCAAAATTACCCGAGATGTCGTTGTACATTACAGGTTTGGCTTCCTTGTAAGGCTTTCCGTCGGAGTTCAGTATGATTCCTGTATAGGCGTCAAACAAAAGGGGCTTTGTCTTCTTGGGCGAATACACAAGCTTAACCTCCGGCTTGGCACTTTCGTTGCCGGAGCCTCCCCTGTAATAGCTGTCGGGATATTTCACACTATACTGGAGCTCCATGCCAATCTCGTTGAAAAGCTTTTCATAGATGGTGTCGATGGATACCGCCTTTTCTACCGATGGGAACGCAAGCTCATACCAGGCCATATCATAGCTTACCACTTTCCCGTTCACCGCATCGTAGGTGACTGCCAAGGCATTTCCGGGGAAAGCGACCCCATTGACTTTTCTTATGTATCTGAAATCGTACTGGGCCTGCTTTTTCTCCGCTGAAGGGGTTATAAAACCCGTAACTGCGTCGTCATACTCTGTCTGGCTGAATTTCCCGGGCTGCACTTCTTTCAGGAATGCTTCAACCGCTGATTTTGCCTGGGCTTCATCATATTTGCCCTCCGCATTGGCCAAAAGCCCTCTGTCCCCGTTGAAGCCCTTGATCTCGCCGGTTAAGGCATCAAGTCTTGCACTCACGGACCTGTACTCTTTATCGTTTCCTGACGGAGCTTTCTCAAAATACAGGTACCAGGTAAAGGTATCCGGTACACTCCACTCCTTGGACAGGCTCGCATTCTGAAGCTTGTAGTCGCTGGTCAGCTCCAGGTATTTGAAAGCCCTGGCCTTGCTTTCGGCGACCTCTTTGGTGATCAGCTTCGAAACCTGGTCCACCGCTTTCAGTTCCTCCGGTGTAAGTACGGGTGCAGCTTCCTCTCCCTTTGCTTGCGTTGCGGATGCGTTCATTTTGTCATACATGCCTCCCCCGGCATAGGGACCGTAATATCCCGGCTCAAGGTTGAGCTTCTCGCCGGTTAAAGCGTCGATAAAGTAATTCACGCCGTATTTGGGCTCATAAGCTGCATATACGCTTGTTTTTTTGCCTTCCATTTTCGTATTGTAAACCAGACGCAGCCCCAATTTTTCACGGTAGGCCTTCTGTGCGGCTTCAATGGAAATCACATTGTCTGCCTTCGGAAAAACCAGGTCGTCGGTCCAGTTCAGGTTGTAAGACTGGACTTCACCGGTGGCAGTATTCACTTCAACATTTACAGAGTTGTTGTAAAAAGGAATGCCGTTTACCATCCGCGTGTAGTTAAAGTAATATACATATTCCACCGAAAGGTTCTGGGTGCTTTCATTGAACTTCACCTGGGAAAGCACCGACGGATTTATCCTTTTAACAAAATCCTCAGCCTTTGTCCTGGCTTCTGTTTTGCTGACCTGGGGGAATTTTTTCTTTGTATAGTCCTGGGGCTTGTAGCTGTTATAATTTATGATAGTTCCCCGGTCGTCGACGGAAACGCTGATGCCGCCGTCCATTCCGTTTTTGGTATTCCAATTGAGGTACCATACCTTCTTATTAAAATCATTGCTGACATTGTAGTTGAATTCGCTGTAATTGTCAGGAATGGTCAGCTTGCTTTTGACAATCTTGATGATGTCTTCCATGCCTTTTTCGCCTTCCGC
>JAFADI010000061.1 GCA_023424965.1 Bacillota bacterium | reverse complement strand
ATTCCCCATATTTCTGGGATTTGCAAAACATGATAAAATAATTGAACAGGAGGGTTTGTCATGTCCTTTTACAATTTTCTGGAACTGGTTGAAATCAGGACGAAGCTGGCCAGTGTGATTCCCTTCTCACTGGGGACTTTGTATGCCGTTTACCATTTCAAAAGCTTTGATGCAAAAAACTTCATTTTGCTGCTGGTTTCACTTTTGGCCTTTGATATGGTTACGACGGGCCTGAACAACTATTTTGACTACAAACGGGCCATAAGAAAGCATGGCTACAATTATGAAACCCACAATGTCATTGTGCGGAAGAACATACCCGAGGCCACGGTAATAACCATTCTGGTACTTTTGCTGGCTGTGGCGGTGCTTTTCGGGATTTTACTGTTTTTCAATACGAATATTATTTTACTGGCAATAGGGATGCTTTCCTTTGCCGTAGGTATAAGCTATTCCTTCGGGCCGGTACCCATATCCAGGACGCCGCTGGGAGAAATGCTTTCCGGCCTCTTCATGGGCTTTGTGATCCTGTTCCTGTCGGTCTATGTCCATATATTTGATCAGAAGGTGCTGGCTCTGGCTTTCAGAGACCCTTTGCTGCTTGTGAGCATCAATCCGGCGGAGATTTTATGGATATTCCTGTTCTCATTGCCGGTGGTGGCGGGGATTGCCAATATCATGCTGGCAAACAACATATGCGACATGGAGGGAGACCTGGAGGACAGGAGGTATACCCTGCCCATCTATATAGGAAAGGACCGGGCCCTGATGGTCTATAGAGGCCTTTACGGCCTTGCGCTTCTGGATATCATACTGCTGGCGGCCATAAGGCTTATTCCTTTGATCTGCATTGCTTCCCTGGCGGTCTTTTTACAGGTAAATGCCAATGTGAGGCTTTTTGATAAAAAGCAGACAAAGAAAGAGACTTTTGCCCTGGCGGTAAAGAACTTCCTGCTGATCGGCGGGTCATTGGTACTTCTTATGGGTGTGCAACTGGTATTGAATTATTTTCTTTCCTGAGCCACTGCCGTCCGGACAAAATGATTATTTCCTGAAGGGGGATTCGCAAATGAAAAAAAGATACATACTTTCACTGGACCAGGGTACCACCAGTTCAAGGGCCGTAATTTTCGACAGGGACGCGGGGAAAATCCTGGCCATGAAGAGTAAAGCCTTGAGGCAGATATACCCCAATCCCGGTTGGGTGGAGCATGACCCGGAAGAAATATGGCAGGGCCAACTGGAGGTTCTAAGGGAAGTTTTAAAGGATACAGGAATTTTGCCCTCTCAGGTCGCATGCATCGGCATAACCAACCAGAGGGAAACGGTGGTAGTGTGGGACAGGAATTCCGGGAAGCCCGTATATAATGCGATCGTATGGCAGTGCAGGAGAACGGCCCATGATTGCAACCAGCTGAAAGTGGACGGCTTGCAGGAAATCATACAGGACAAAACCGGATTGGTGATCGACGCATATTTTTCAGGCACCAAAATAAAATGGATTCTGGACAATGTGGAAGGCGCCGGACAAAAAGCCGCAAGGGGCGAACTGCTGGCGGGAACCGTGGATACCTGGCTCATATGGAAGCTTACCGGCGGGAAGGTGCATGTGACGGACTATTCAAATGCATCCAGGACAATGCTTTTCAATATAGGGGAACTGCAGTGGGATGCAGAACTCCTGAATGAACTGGGAGTGCCCCGGTGCATGCTTCCGGAGGTGGTACCCTCCTCTGGGATTGTAGGGGAAACAGACCCGGAAATCCTTGGAGTCGGCCTGCCCATCAGCGGAATTGCAGGAGATCAGCAGGCGGCCCTGTTCGGACAGGTCTGTTTTGAGGAGGGCACCGCAAAAAATACCTATGGCACGGGCTGCTTCATCCTGATGAATACAGGAAACCGGCTTGTAAAATCAAAGAATAATCTTCTTACGACAATCTCCTGGTTTATGAACGGCAAGGCCGAATACGCCCTTGAAGGAAGCGTATTTAATGCGGGTTCCTCCATCCAATGGCTGCGGGATGAGCTGAAGCTGATCGACAGTGCCGCACAGTCGGATATTGAAGCCGAAAAAGTCCAGGATACGGGCGGGGTTTATGTAGTACCGGCTTTTACGGGGCTTGGAGCGCCATACTGGGATATGTTTGCCAGAGGAACCATTATCGGGCTTACCCGGGGAACGAGAAGGGAGCATATCATCCGGGCCACCCTGGAAGCTATCGCTTACCAGAGCAGGGACGTATTCGAAGTTATGAAGCTGGATTCGGGGATCGAGCTGAAGGAGCTGAAAGTGGACGGAGGGGCGAGCGTAAGTCCTTTTCTGATGCAGTTCCAGGCCGACATCCTGGACATAACGGTCAAGCGGCCGGTAATTACCGAGACAACGGCATTGGGGGCGGCTTATCTCGCAGGTCTGGGCGTGGGATTGTGGGGAAGCAGGGAAGAGATCTGCAGCGAGTGGGTGCTGGACAAGGCTTTCTCTCCTTCCATGGACAGAGGAGTGAGGGATTTCAAATACTCTTGCTGGAAAAAGGCGGTTGAGAGGTCTATGCGGTGGGAAGGCAATTTTTGATGTGATGTAGGGAGATGGGTTGCGTATGAAGGAGAGTCCGGGTGAAAAGGGTTTTAGCTTGGCGGGAAGAGACGGGAAAGAGATTTACGTCCGCTCCTGGGAAGGAACACAGGAGCCTGAAGCGGTGGTGCAGATTTTTCACGGCATGACGGAGCATGGAGGGAGATACGGCAGGTTTGCCGGATTCTTGAACAGCAGGGGTGTTGCCGTCTATGCGGACGACCACCGCGGACACGGTAAAACGGCAGGAACGGTGGATAAATTGGGCCAGGTGGGGGAAGACGGGTTCAACAGGACGGTGGAGGACGAATATGTTCTCACCCGTCTGATCAAGGAAAGATATCCCGGTATTCCCGTATTCCTGTTTGCTCACAGCTATGGTTCCTTTCTGGCCCAGGACTACATCACCAGGTATGGAAGGGAAATTGCCGGGGTGATACTTTCAGGCACCTCCATGATGAATGGCCCGGGCATCGGCCTGGGGACCCTGATCGCTCTTGCGGAAAAGGTCGTTTATGGGGGATACAGGCCCAGCAGCCTTATTGACCATATGACCTTCAGCGGGTATAACCGCAGGATAAAAGATGCTGTCAACAAATTCTCCTGGCTCAGCAGGGATGAGGACGAGGTAAGGAAATACATTGAGGACCCTCTTTGCGGCAACATTTTTACCGCCGAGTTCTATCATTACTTTTTTAGAGGGCTCTCAAAGCTTTACGGGAGGCGCAAGACCGGCAAGATTCCCAGAAGCCTTCCGGTTCTTATTGCCGTGGGCGGAGAAGACCCTGTAGGAAGATACGGAGCCGGCGCAAGAAGGCTGTATGGCTTTTATAAATATTTGGGGCTGCAGGATGTGGAGTTCAAACTTTACCCCGGTGCAAGGCATGAGATTTTGAATGAGACAAACAGGGATGAGGTTTCCCGGGATGTGCTGGAATGGATGAAAAAGAGGATGGGATAAAACTTCCCTGGAGGTAATAAGTTCCAAACTGCTTTCATATAAGTTAATAGGGATAGGAGCTCTTGGAGCTCTGTGAAAGTGGGATGAGGGATGTTTGGATGAAATGGGCCGTATTTGTCCTGGTGGTGGTTTCTATCATATTCGGGGTGGACGGATGTGCCCGCAGACAGGACCCGCAGGCCGGAGGGGCCGGAATTGCGGTTGCCGACAAGAAACTGCAGGAAGGAAAGTTTGATTTTGTATACCCTGAGGTCACGGGCATGGCCGACGGGCAGAAGCAATTCAGAATAAACAAGCTTCTTCGGGAGAGTGCGTTCCGGCAAACCAATGAAATCATCGAAGAAAACAAAAAGGTGTTAACGGAAGAGGAACAGCAGAAATTTAGCTTCCAGGGAAGATACGAAGTAAAGTACAACAGGAACAACATCCTCAGTGTGGTGTTTTACAATTCCAGCTATATGCAAGGGGCGGCCTATCCGAATAACCGCCAGGACAGCGTAACCATCGACCTGGGGACGGGAAGAGAATATAAATTAAGTGATTTTTTCAAAGCAGGGACGGATTACAAAAAAACTGTGGACGATGAGGTCAAAAGTTATATAAAAAGAAATGATATCCAGCTGAGCGGTGATTTCAACGGGATCAATGACAACCAGGCTTTCTACCTGAAGGGCAAGGGGGTGGTCGTGTATTTCAACGACCTGACGCCCCATGCGGTGGGGGTACTGGAAGTGCCCATTGATAAAAAGCATACGATCCTAAAGTAGAGGAGGAAAAGACCTCCTTTTTTCTTTCCGAAAAAGGCATGGATACTTGACAAAAGAGATTACGGATGTAATACTAAAGTATGACTACAAACGTAATCCAAAGAGGTGTATCCGATGAAAAATATACCGCAAATATCGGAGGCGGAGTGGCAGGTAATGAAGGTGCTGTGGTCCCATTCGCCTCTCACTGCCAACGGGATCATTGAGGAATTGGGCAGCAGGGTGCGCTGGAAGCCCAAGACGGTAAAGACGCTGATAAGCCGCCTGGTCAGTAAAAAGGCCCTTGGCTATGAAAAGGACAGCAGGCTGTACCACTATTTTCCGCTGGTATCGGAAAATGAATGCGTCAGAGAGGAAAGCAAGTCCTTCCTGGAACGTGTTTACGGAGGAGCCATCAAGGCCCTGCTGGTGAACTTTATTGAGGAAGAGCCCTTGAGCCGGGAAGACATTGAAGAATTGAAACGCCTGTTGGACGGCAAAAAGGACTGAAGGAGAGGTGCCTTATTTATGACGACGAAATCCGAAAGATATTCCTATAAATGGCCGCTGTTTGTGCTGATGCTCCTGCTGATCGGAGGAAGTCTGGCTTTGACCGATGCCTCTCAAAAGGGAGCAGCTCCGGATATGGGGCAGGGGACCGCCGCTGATGCGGTGAGCCCCGACATTGAGGCGATTATTGAAGGAAGCCTCATTAAAATTGTATCCAACCCCAATACGCAGCTTTCTTCCAATCCCTACGTCTACATCGAGGGTAGCAAAACGGCCTACAACGAAATAATAAGGCTTGGGCAGCCTGCACTAGAGTATATGCTCAAGAAGTTTCACGACAGCTCAAAAAACGGGCTTGAGCAGTGGATTATGGCAAAGGCCTGCTGCGACATACTGCAGGACAACAACACCGTAAAGAGCTGGGGCTCAGGCAGGGAATGGTATGAAAAATTCAGCAATATAAAAAGCTGAATTTTTGCAGGTGCATTTATTTGAGATTGACTTTACCGTCGGTAAAGGATTGGACAATGGCAAGGGATTTGAGGTTGATCCCCAGATCTCTGATGATTTTTCCGCCATCCTGGAAGCCCTTTTCAATGACGATACCGACACCCGCCAGATGGGCCCCGGCACTGTCGATGATGCTTTTCAGGCCTATGACGGCTTTTCCGTTTGCCAGGAAGTCATCGATGATGAGGATCCTGTCGTCTTTATCCATGTATCTTTTCGATATCCTGATCTTATAATTCTTGCCCCTGGTGTAGGAGTAAACTTCACTTTCATAGGTGTCCACATCCAGATTGCGCGATTCGGTTTTCTTCGCAAATACCACGGGAACGCCGAAATACTGGGCGGTTATACAGGCAATGCCTATTCCTGAGGCCTCTACGGTAAGTATCTTGGTGATATTCTCATCCTTGAAGTGATCGAAAAATTCTTTTCCCATTTTGTTGTACAGCTTGACATCAATCTGGTGATTAAGAAAACTGTCAACCTTTAATATATCCTGACCTACAACTCTTCCATCCGCCAATATCCGTTGCTTTAAAAGCTCCATACCGTGCCTGCCTGGCTTACGGCTTTCGGCCGCAGCAGGAGGCGCCACCCGCCTTCCCTGTTATAGTCCTTGAAAAAGTAAAACTCCCAACCTGAACAGGCTGAGAGTTAAAGCACAAAATGTACAAACGCCAATAAGATACCCGCAGCAAATGCCGGTAATTGCACCTGTGCAGGGTTGAATGTGCTAAAATACCCGTAGCCAGATTATTTAAGGTAATCTTGTAGAAACTTCCGGACCCTATCTCCGGAATTATACGAGGGTTATTTTCCGATTAAATTTTAACGGCCACTGTTTCGTGACAGAATAATTCTACCCTAGAAGCCGGCAAAAAGCAAGTATAACTAATTGAACAGTCTTGCCTTGAATTTCTCCAGCACGAACATGAAGGGGTAGCCCAGCACATAGCAGGCAATGAGCTCTCCCAGGCCCACAAAGCCTATGCTCATCCACACCGGTACATCCAGGATGAAGGCCAGCATGGGTCCTACCACAAGGGCGTTGACAATGACGGGCGGGAGGGGGGCCAGTATTTTTTTCGGCATTTTACTGGTGAGATAGGCAGCCAGAAGGGTGGCCAGGCTTCCCAAAACAATATCCCAGATGCCGTTTCCGCCAACGATATTTGAGAGCAGGCACCCCACAAAGAGACCGGGGATTGCGGCGGGAGTAAAAAACGGGAGAACCGTAAGGGCCTCCGAAATCCTCACCTGCATAAGGCCGTAACTGATGGAAAAGAAGGGAATGGTAAGTACGGCGTACAATGCCGCGATTACGGCAGCTTGCGTTATAAATTTGACCTTTTTGTTCATAATAACCTCCATTGACCGCGGCTGCGGCCACAAAATAGAATAGAACCCGGTCCTTGCCATCCTCTTTATTAAATCATGTCTCCGGAATTTTTATCAAAGGGCAGGAAAAAACAAAAGAAAAAAGGACGATAAACGTCCTCTCTAACTGTTCCTAAAGATACTGCCGGATGAACCGTCAAAAAAATCACCGGCAATGGTTCCGTAGTTTTGTTTATAGACAGGATGGTTACGAACTGTCTTATTCAGTTTTCAATACTTCAAAGCATACTATATCCGGAGTTATATTGCAATAGGAATCGCTATATTATTTGGGAGCTTCTATCGTGCCAGATAGAATTTATCTGGCTGCAAAAAGCATAGGAATAATGGCTTATTTTTTAGATTATTATGGATTTTTATGTATATTAATGGTAGTATTTATTTTGTACCATTGATATTTTAATGGAATTTTGACCAAATACTGGCGGGGAGTATTTTATGTTATCTAAAATTTCGAATGCAATTAAAAATCAGTTTGAAAGTGCAAAACAATTGGGCTCGGCAAATGAAAAACTCCTTAGCATCGACATTGGCTTCCGTAATATTAAGCTGGCTGAAGTGGAAGTATATAATGAAAGAGAATTGTTTCTCAAGAATTTCGGTATTACCCCCACTCCCAAGGACTGCATTAAAAACGGAGAAATCAGTGATGTTGAAGAAATCAAATCCAGGATATTCAAGGTTCTGACGGAGAATGACATAAAAACCCGGAACACGAAAATTGTAATGTCGGGCACCAGCATCATCACCAGGATTTTTATGGTGGAACTGAATCCCGGCAAGAGCAAAGAGGTATGCATTCAAGAGCACATCTCTGAATTCATGCCCGTGGACTCCGAGAAATACCAGATGGATTACAAGGTTCTTCAGGAAAAGACGGAAGAAGGACGGACGACCGTCAAGGTGTTCGTATCGGCTGTCCGGAAAAGCATCATCGACAGCTATGTGCAGGTGCTTAAAGGACTGAACCTCATACCTGTGTCCATCGATATCCCTTCAAACAGCATTGCCAAATTTTTCAACAGGGAAATCAATGTAGACAGGGAAAAAAACAGGCCTTCCCCCGGAGTTTCCAGAAAACCCAGGGACAAGGAAGTGGTCGCCGTTATTGATTTCGGTTCCGAAACGACCATTATCAATATCCTGAAGAATAAAATACTGGAATTCAACAAGGTTATTCTTTTGGGCAGCAGCAACATAGACGACGCGGTTGCGGACAAGCTGAAGATTGATTTGATCAGGGCGGAGAACAACAAAAAGGTTTTCGGCGTCGTCGAGCCCGACATACACTCAACGGATGAGCAGACCAGTGTTTACGGAGAAGTGAAGACTGTGGTCGATAAAATAATCAAGCAGATTGAAGTTTGCTTCCAATTTTACGAAACGAAATGCTTTGGAGAAAAGGTGGATAAAATATTTATTATCGGCGGAGGCTCCCTGTTAAAAGGCCTGGGTAATTACCTGGAAGCCTACCTGGACATTCCCGTATATTCCATCAGCCTGCTCAGCATTGACGGATTGAAAATAGCCGACCAGCTTGACAGTGAAAAACTCAGTTTCCTCATAAACTCCGTAGGAATCACTTTGAAGGTTTAATTCATCCATTTGTTGCCTTTCACCAATCACATGACCAACTGCCTGACCGGCCCTGCACAATGCGTTGCGGGGCCGCAGTTGACGGTTATGTGATTTTATTTTGACCCATAACGCGCATAAAGCAGGCCTGTCCGAACATATATATGGTATATCGGCAAAGGACAAGTATCGATATGGAAGCACCGACGATTCTGCCGGTGGGAAATATGGGGGCTGGATGCGAAGCAGGATTCTTCTTTTTATGTGTTTTTCCTTTTTGGCAATCTATATTGCAGTTTTAGGGGGCAAAATGTCCAATCTATCTGAATTTGGATTTATAAAGGCTTTCGATGGGGGCTATTATAAGGGCATTGTCAACTACAGCCTGCCCCTGGTGGACACCGTTTATAACAGCGGCAACGCAAGCGTTTCCATCACAGGAGAAATCAAGGACCTCATCGGCAGCATCTTTTCTTTCAATATCGATGATCCCATAAGCATTTTAAATGCCGATCTGTTAATGTTGCACCATTATTATACCGAGAGCTATGAACCCGATAAAAACAGGCTCATGGCCAGCGATGATGCCCAGCACGAGGTGGAATATACCGACACTCCCCAGAAAACGGAACCGCCGGCTCCGGTGGAACCGCCGGAACCGGAGCAGCCAGGAGAGCCGGAGAACAATGGATTCCTGCCGGATGTATCCAGCAGCATCACCTATGAAGGAGATGAAGTGGACCGGAAAGACCTGCCGGAGCCGGAGCAGATATCGGGCGGCAAGATCACCATTCAGAATGAAACCAAGTACAAAGTGAATATCGAGGAGCTTCTCAACCAGCCGCTGAAGTTCAGCTTTGACAAAAAGAACTCCAAAGTCCTCATATTCCATACCCATACCACCGAAAGCTACATCCGCAATATGGCGCAGCTCAACCAGCCGGAGGTGCTGACCAGGTCTTCGGACCCCAGGTACAGCGTGGTCCGGGTGGGGGAGGAGCTGGCACAGAACCTGAAAAAGAAGTATGGCATCCAGGTCATCCATAACGGCACGGTGCATGATTATCCCGACTACAACAAGTCCTACGTGA
>JAFADI010000112.1 GCA_023424965.1 Bacillota bacterium | reverse complement strand
GCACTTTCAAACCGTGGTAGGAATTTCTTATCAGATCGATGTTTGTTTTTCTGAGTGAAGCCGTCTCACTCACTCCTTTATCGATCTTTACCGCCACAACGCATTTGCCTTCCTGGACCTCCGATTTATAGTCCACCGTACCGTCAACGGTCTTACCCAGGTCGTTAAACCGTACACCCACAGAATCGTCAATTCTGAAAAGCGCTGTCTTTTCCGCTTCAAGCACCACCACAACATAACAGTCAATGTCCTTTATCACCTTGGCAAAAGGCATGTTTGCATATGCGACATTCTGCTCAGGAGATTTACTTTTATCCGGGCCTTTGATACCCTCCAGGAACTTGGGAGTCAGGCTTCTTATGGCATCGATGCTCAACTGCTGTTCATAGCCGTCCACCGTATAGGATATAATTCCTGCAGCTTGCGAGAAGATATCCTTGGTACCGGCATTGATTTTCGCCTGAAGGCCTTCCTTCTCCGTTCGTAGGGAGTTCAGGAATACATCCGAGGTACTGGTGCTGCCTATGATCGAAGCCTTCTTCTGGATCAGTCCGTCGATATCTTCCTTTATGCGGGAGGTCTTTTCAAGGTTGTTGGCGTCGCTCTCACTGGCAAGGAGCTTCACCTTCTGCTGAATTTCCTTATCCAGCTTCGAAACGTCGGCAGAAAATATCTCCTGTGTGTCGAATTTCTCTTTCTGGGCTTTAATAATTCTCAGGTCCAATTCCTTCATGTCGTTCAAAAGCTTCTCGGAGGCACCCTTTAATATGGTTGCAACCCTCTGGTTTGCCGGCACCCGTTCCCCCTCTGCAACCTCAGGGATGTATTTGCCGTCGAAGGGAGATTTTAAAATTTCCTCACTCCGGATTAAAAACGCTTCTGTATTATATGCCTGTTCGATGGTTCCAATGCGTATTATTTCGGTATTAATGCTGCGGCTGAAAAACCAGTTGAAAAGTGAAGGGATATATAGAAGTAAAAATACGGCAACAAGAAAACCGCCTATTTTAAAGCCTGTTTTGGTTTTGGACTGTTTCTCCCCGATCTCCACTGCCTCTTCATTCAGTTTTTTCTCTTTGTCATTTTTCATTTGCAGCACCACACGCTAGATGCGTATTATTCCTTTATCCATCATCATCTGGACGGCAATCATGATTCCCAGTTTTACATGCTCAAAAACCAAGCCCCCTTGCAGGTAAGCCGTATACGGGGACTTTATGGGCGCATCGGCGCTCAGCTCAATGGATGCCCCCTGGATAAAAGCTCCTGCGGCCATGATCACCGGACTGTCATATCCCGGCATGTCCCAAGGCTGGGGCGTCACATAGGCATCCACCGCGGAGCCCTTCTGGATTCCCTGGCAGAAAGCGATCAAACTGTCGGGGTCGTTAAACCTGACGGCCTGTATGATGTCTCCCCTTTTTTCCGCCGGCATGGGAGAGGTCTCAAAACCCAGCCTTTGCATCAAAGCAGCACAGAACACCGCTCCCTTCAGGCTTTCTGCAACCACATGGGGTGCAAGGAAAAGCCCCTGGAACATCAGCCTGTTGTTTCCCAGGGATGAACCCACCTTTTTGCCCAGACCGGGAGAAGTGAGCCGGTAGGCGGCTTTCGCCACCAGCTCCTCTTTTCCGGCGATATAGCCACCGGTGGGCGCCAGGCCGCCTCCGGGATTTTTTATCAGAGAGCCGGCGCAAAGGTCCGCCCCCACTTCCGTGGGTTCCTTTTCTTCCACAAACTCTCCGTAGCAGTTATCCACCAGCACTGCGACATCCTGTTTGATGCTTTTTATAATTTCGATCGCCCTGCCGATGTCGTTAACCTTGATGGACGGTCTCCAGCCATATCCCCTGGAGCGTTGTATGTAAACCATTCTTGTTTTTTCATTGACCGCATTTTTTATATTTTCTATATTTATTTCCCCGTCAAGGGTAAGTTCCACCTGGCTGTAACTTACGCCAAAATCCTTTAAGGAACCTCCGCCCTCGCCCCTGATTCCGATGACTTCTTCCAACGTGTCATAGGGCTTGCCGGTAATCGAAAGCAGTTCATCTCCCGGCCGCAGAACTCCATAGAGGCAAATGGCCAGAGCTTGCGTCCCGGAGACAATATGATGCCTCACAAGAGCGTCCTCGGCTTTAAACACCGACGCGTATACCGAATCCAGCACATCCCTCCCCCGGTCGTCGTATCCGTACCCGGTGGTACCGGCAAAGTGGGAATCACTGAGGTTATTTTCCTGCATGGCCTTTATGACCTTCAACTGATTGTATTCCTTAACTCCCTCAATGCCTTTGCAAATATCCTCGATTTCCTTTTCGACGGTATTTGAAATCCTGATGATGTTCTCGTTAATTCCGAACTCGGTTTTTAAAAAATTCTGCGATTTAAAATTCATTTACTTCTCCTTAAGGTTATCCGCTAATATAAAACATGTCTTCCGTCAATAATCTATTTTATACAAGCTTGAATATTATTTCAAGCGGTTGATTAATGAGAAATACAATGATACCATAAAACAAAAGCGTCTGGAGCCGCCAATGAATATAAAATATGATATTACCGGTGAACTGGAAGGAAAGCCCATCAAACAGGTTTTAAAGAATCATCTGGGCCTGTCGGAGCGGCTGATTAAAAAGCTGAAATACGACAGTAAAATTTTATGCAACGGAACGCCGGTATTTGTGAATCACATCGTGCACCAGGGTGACAGCATTGAGGTCCGGGTGGAGTTTGTGGAGGAATCGGAGCATGTTGCCCCGGAGAATATCGATATCGACATCATTTTTGAGGATGACTGCCTGATTGCGATAAACAAACAGCCGGACATGGTGGTTCATCCCACGACCGGCCACCAAAGCGGTACCGTCGCAAACGCCCTGATGCACCATTTCAACCGTAAGGGCCTTTCCATCAAGGTCCGTCCCGTCAGCCGGCTGGACAGGGACACCTCCGGCGTCATCCTCTTTGCAAAAAACCAATTCGTCCAGGACGCCCTCATCCGGCAAATGGCCGCGAAAGTCTTTTTGAAGGAATATGTAGGCGTCGTGTACGGAAAAATGGCACAAGAGCAGGGAACCATCAATCTGCCCATCGAACGCAAGCCGGGAAGCATTATGTTAAGGCAGGTCTCTCCTCAAGGTGCGCCTTCGGTGACCCATTATGAAGTGATCGATCCTCTGAAGGATGCTACCTTCCTCAGGTTCAGGCTGGAAACAGGCAGAACCCATCAAATAAGAGTCCACTGCCAGGCCATCGGCCACCCTCTGGTGGGTGATACCCTATACTGCGATATACCCAGTCCCTATATCGGCAGACAGGCCCTTCACTCGCTGCGTACTTCTTTCATTCACCCCGCTTCAAATAGCCCCATCGAGCTCTTCGCCGCCATCCCACAGGACATTCAATCCCTTCTGGAAATATTGAAGAAATAGCAATAGTTATTTACATCATTTTACAGTAATGGTATTATATACTTACTTCGATACCTGTTTGACGGAGTACCGCTATAGCCTGTAGGCTGGTTTGATTCAGGCAAAAACTGGAGGTAAATCCTATGGATATATTGAAAGACCGCTATACCATTACGGAATTGAGTGAGTATCTTAAAATAACAGACCATGCCCTCCGATACTATGAAAGGGAATTCAATCTGTCCGTGCCGAAGGATGGCCGTGGCAGAAGGTCATATACACCCGAGCTTGCAAACATCATGTACCAGATTAAAACCATGCGGGACGACGGCCTTGAAATTAAAGCCATCAAAAAGATCCTTCAGGCTGAAAACCCGATGAATGTGCCTCCGGCAATTCCCCTGGAGGATGAGTCCTTCTCCATTGTTCCCCTGGACACCTCTTCCCAGGCCGCTGACATCAAGCGTTTTTTTGAAGACTTCAAAACCGAAATAAAAGGCTGTGTATCCTCCGAAGTGGCCTCGGCCAAAGAGCATTTTTCCAGAGAAATCTACAAATCCAAGCTGGAGCTGGGAGCCTGTGTGGAAAACAGTGTCCGGAAGCTGGAGAGCAAAATGGAAAAACACTTTCAGGAGGTTGACGTTTCCCTGGGCAAGTGGCGTGAAAAAAATAAGAAAGGCGTCATAAAGCGGATGATGTATAAGGTCTTTGGAAGCTAATAGACTTTTCCAATATCACAAACAACAAATAAGCAGCCCTCAGGCTGCTTTACTTGTCGCTTTTCATTTTTAACCGACCTTTAGTTCAAGTCTTAATTTGTCCGCAACCATGGCAATAAATTCCGAATTGGTTGGCTTTCCTTTGCCCAGGCTGACGGTATAGCCAAAGAGAGAATCGATGGTGTCGATCTGTCCCCTGCTCCAGGCCACCTCGATGGCATGCCTTATTGCCCTTTCCACCCTGCTGGGAGTGGTGTTGTATTCCCGCGCAATGGTAGGATACAGCTGTTTGGTAATGGAGTTTATAACATCAAGATCTTTTATGACCATCATAATCGCATCTCTCAGATACTGATAGCCTTTGATGTGGGCCGGTACACCGATCTCGTGCATAATGCTGGTAACTTCAGCCTCAACATTTTTGGGAGTTGAAACATGGTGGATGGGACGGATATCACTTGCATAATCGGATTTAATGATCACTCCCTGGTTGATGTCCTTAAGCTGCCGTATTCTGGAAACCAGAACATCCATATCGAAGGGTTTCACCACATAATACTCCGCACCCAGTGCCAGAGCCCTTTGAGTGATTTTATCCTGTCCCACAGCCGAAAGGATTATAAAAAGAGGTCTTCTGGGAAGTTGTGTTGAATTTATCTTTTCAAGCACACCCAGACCGTCAAGATGCGGCATAATGATGTCCAATACTGCTATGTCCGGCATTCTTGTCGTGATAAGTTCATAAGCTTCCAGTCCGTCCCTTGCTACCCCTACTACTTCGATATCATCCTGGTTGTTAAGGTACTCGCACAGAATATCCCCAAACTCCCTGTTGTCATCAGCAATAACAACCTGAATCTTCTTGGCTAACAACTTGACATTCCCCCTTATCCATATTTGCGGTTGATGTAAACTGATGAAAATTGCACAGCCTATACAAATATTTATACAATATGTAGCCATCTCCCCCGCTTTACCTACAGCATATTGAATACGTTGTAATATTTGGCAATTATGCAATTTTCTTATACAGTAATTATATTTTCCTTTCGACAAAATTTCAAGAACAACTTCCTAATTTTTCTAATATTTATTTTATGTTCACAAATTCCGATGCATACAAAGGGGCCAAACCCTTTCTGTTTCAGTGTTCCAAGGTTTTGGCCCCTCCGCTTCAATCAATTTGCGGTTAGGAATATACGATTTTATTTCCATTTATTCCCCAAATTATTGTGAAAATTGCGTCCTTTATGCCGCCCTGTTGGCTTCCTTACGGTTCTGCTCCGAGGCATTCTGAAGCATCCATTCGATGAAGATGCCGTATCCCCTGCTGGGGTCGTTGACCAGCACATGGGTGATGGCTCCCACGATCCTGTTTTGCTGGATAATGGGGCTGCCGGACATGCCCTGGACAATGCCTCCCGTGGATTCCAGCAGCCTTTGGTCGGTAATCTTGACGATCATCCCCTTCGAACTGTTGATGTTCTGCCTTGAAACCTTCTGGATTTCCACGTTGTACTCCTCCACCGTCTTTCCGTCAATGTTTGCAAGGATGGTGGCGGGACCCTCCTTCACCTGGTTGTGCAGGGCGATGGGATACTGCCTCCCCGGCACCAGGTTGGCCGCTTCTTTATTTAGCTTTCCGTAAATACCGAAGTCACAATTCTTATTTATTCTGCCCAGGTTGTTCCGATCTTCCACAAATACTCCCTTCAATTCCCCCGGATTGCCCTGCCGGCCTTTCTTTATGGCCAGAATGTTGGATTCAAGTATCTCTCCGGACTCTATGGGCATCAGCGCGCCGGTATCAATGTCTGTGATACCATGCCCCAGGGCCCCGAAGTTCATGCTCTCAGGGTCATAGAAGGTGAGTGTACCGATTCCGGCCGTGCTGTCCCGGACCCATAACCCCAGATGGAATCTTTTGTCGTCGGCTGCTCTGACAGCTTTGACGACGGTTTCCAGGACACTGTTTCCCCGCCTGAACTTAAGATGGAGGTCTTCTCCCTTACTCTTGTCCACCTCTTTAACGAGATCATTTATGCTGTTGATTTTGGCATTATTGGCCTCGATAATCAAGTCACCGGTTTTTATTCCGCTGTCCCTTGCCGGCAATACATTTTTTCCCTCCAGCGTTTCCACATCCGATAACCCGATTACCAGAATTCCGTTTACCTTCAGCTTTACGCCGATGGTGTTCCCGCAGGCGACGATCCTTTTATTGGGCACCACATCAACTCTCATCGTTTTTAATGGAAGAAGGCCGAAAACTCTGAAATTCAGGTTTACGCTCCCATTATTCTGCGATTTCAGGGATATGGGGCTCGACAGGCTCAGGTAACTGCCGCTCACGTTTATATCTCCGTTGTTAAGCTTCAATATCCCTTCCCTGTCGGCCTTTATGTTGACAAAAAAAGGACTTTTAAAATCACAGACAAACTCTTCTCCTTCAAGGATGATTATTTTCGTGGGCACTACAGAAACAGTCCGGATATAACTTAATGACATTACTGCAAAACAAACCGCCAAGAAAATAAAAAATCTCTTTCTAAATGACTTAACCAATCCCATTGCATCACTCTCCTGGCTGCCGAAATAATATAAAAGTCACGCCTCCAAAAGACATTGTTAAAGCTCAGCGTGACTACAAAATTCTAGTCATAAGTTAACCTTTAAGGGATTTAATTATTCAAGCAATTTAAAGCATGAAAGGGAATATTGAATGGAATATGAAAATTTAAATCAGTTTATTTTTTATGAAGAAAGCACCGGCGTTCAAAAAATGATTGTTTTTGCGCTTATTCTTTGTTTTTTGTTTGAGTTATACTATGAAAAATGTTAATATAGAATAAGTTCTAAGGCTTGGAGGTTATATGTTTGCTCCTGAAAGAATCAGAATCATCAAAGGAATATTATTGGATAAAAGACATATAGACGTAAATACCTTAAGTTCAATGCTGGACGTCTCCGAGGTAACCATCCGGCGCGACCTTGAAAAGCTTGAGAAGGAAAAATTTCTTACCCGCACCCATGGCGGAGCCATTCTTGCCGACCAGTCGGAAGAGGATGAAGACTATTCCACCATCGCCGAAGATCCTTTTTTTGAGGAAAGATTGGAAATCAGCGAGATCGCCTTTCATATGATTGCGGATGACGACATCATCATCTTAAGCTCAGGCCCTACCAACCTGTGCATCGCAAAAAAAATCCTCTCCAAGAGGAATATTACCGTACTGACCAATGATTTGAACATTGCGTCGGAGCTGTCCTCCAACCCCAATATAAAAGTAATTATTCCCGGAGGAGACCTGGACCCCAAAACCATGACCCTGTCGGGAAAGCTTTCCGAAGAAAACATACGGCGTTTTTTCGTGGAGAAGGCCTTCATTGAGGTGGACGGCGCCAGCATGCAGCGGGGCTATACCGTGCAGAGCATCGAAAAGGCGTCTTTGATCCAGGAAATGACCAAAATAACCAAGCAGTGCATCATTATCTGCCATCACAAGGCTTTCAACAACATTGCCTTTTCACAGATCGGCCCTCTTGGGATGGCAAACAAGCTTGTAACTACGCCAAGGATTCCGGACCAGTTCAAAAATTATCTTTTTGAAAACAATATTCAGCTTTTTACTGCTTTTAATGCTTATGAAGGTGGTATATAAATGTCTCATCCTATACTGAAGCTTGAGAACATAAATAAAAAGATGTCTGAATTTTTTGAATTGAAGGATATCAACCTGGAACTGCAGGAGGGGGAAGTTCATGCCATCCTGGGTGAAAACGGCTCGGGGAAATCTACGCTGATGAATATCATCTCCGGCTCCATTCCCCTGGACAGCGGCAGTATCTATCTAAGCGGCAGTCCCGTGAGCATTCATTCCTCCGTTGATGCGAAAAAGCTGGGCATTACCATGACCCACCAGGAGCCTTCTTTGTTTGAACACTTTACCATCGCCGAAAACATCTTCTTTGACAGCAGTACCTTTCAAAACATAGGCTTTAAAACCGTAAACTGGTCCAGGATGTTCTACGAATGTGACCGTCTCTTTAACAAGTTGAATTTTCACATGGACAGCCGGAAGCAGGTCAAAAATATCGGGAACGCCCAGAAGCAGCTTGTGGAAATCGCCAAGGCCTATGTTTCCAATGCCCGTATCATTTTAATGGACGAACCCACCTCCTCCTTCACGGAGTCGGAAACCGCCCTTCTTTTTGAAATCATACGGGAGCTGAAAAAGTCAGGCGTCTCCATTTTCTATATCTCCCACCGGCTTGAGGAAATCAAGCAGCTCTGCGACAGGGTCACCGTCATGCGGGATGGAGAAATCATCGGCACCATGAAGGTATCGGAGATGGAAACCTCCAAGCTGATCAACATGATGACGGGACTTGAAATAAAGGACCGTTATCCCAAGCTTTCGTTGAAAATCGGCAAGGAGGTCCTTCTGGTCAAAAGCCTGTCGTCGGGAAACACTTTGAGCGATATAAACTTTTCCCTGGGAAGAAGGGAAATCCTCGGCATTACCGGTCTGGCCGGGTCTGGCCGGACAAAGATCGCCAAGTCCATCTTCGGCGTCACAAAAATCGATTCAGGTGAAATAAGCGTCGGGGGGAAAAAGGTAAATATCAAGTCTCCCGTGGATGCCATCCGGGAAGGAATCGGTTATGTCCCTGAGGACAGGCAGATCGAAGGCCTGTTCATGTACCTGAAAATATTTGAAAATATTTCTGCCGCCAGCATCAGCCAGTTGTCCGATGCGTCAATCATCGATTCCGACAGGGAAAAGGACATCGCCAATACCTTCGTCGACAAACTGGGAATAAAAATAGGCAACATCTATAACAAGGCCGAAAACCTGAGCGGCGGAAACCAGCAAAAGATCATCCTGGCAAAATGGATGACTTCCAAGTCCAAGATTTTCATTCTGGATGAGCCGACCAGGGGCATCGATATTGCTTCCAAGGTGGATGTGTATAATCTGATGAATGAGCTGGTGAGAAAAGGAGCTTCGGTAATTATGATCTCCTCCGATATCGACGAGCTTCTGGGAATGTGCGACCGCATCGTGGTGCTGTACAGCGGCAGGATTGTGGCAACGCTTTCCCGGGAGGAAGCCACCCGGGAGAAAATCATGTACTATGCCACCTGCGGCAAATAAAACTTTTCAAGGCTCTTATCTTCCGCCGGACGCACTCTTTTTGAACCCTGAGGCATTTTTCAACATTTCCTCGGCATGCTTCAGTGTTATCTCGGAAATATTGGCACCGCCCAATATCCTCGCCACTTCCCGCTTTGTGCCGGATTCTCCCAATTTGTTTATTCTCGTCACCGTGCTGTCCTGCCGGGAAATTTTTTCGATTAAATAATGGGAATCAGCCATGCAGGCGATCTGGGCAAGGTGCGTAACGCAAATCACCTGGTGGGTTGCAGATATGTAAGAAAGCTTTTCCCCTACCTTTTGAGCCGCCTTCCCGCTGACACCGATGTCAATTTCATCGAAAATCAACGTTGGAATGTGATCCACATCCGCAAGGATGGTTTTTATGGCCAGCATGATCCTGGACATTTCCCCCCCGGAGGCTATTTTGGAAAGGGGCTTCAACGGTTCTCCCGCGTTGGCGGAGATGAGAAACTCCACCCGGTCCAGGCCATTTTGAAGGTATTTTCTTTCATTTCCTTCCTGGAGAGCTTCCTGGAATTCAATGTTCACCTTGAACCTGGCCTTCTTCATTTCAAGGTCCTCCAGCTGGTCACAGATGTTGTCCTCAAGAATTTTACAGGCCTTTCTTCTTTCCCCGTTAAGTTCTTTTGCAGCTTTAAAAAGCTCCGACTCAACCTCCGAAAGCTGCACTCCCAGTTCCGTAATCAATTCCTCGCTCCGGAGGATCTCCTCCAGCTCGGTCTCCAGTTTTCCGCCGTACTCCAGGACCTCTGCAATGGAAGCGCCATATTTTTTCTTCAGCCGGTATATGACGTCAAGCCTTTCTTCGATCTGTTCAAGCAAATCGGGATTAAACTCAATTTCCTCCTTTGCCCGCCTCAAGTCCTCAACAGCGTCATCCATCAGGTAGGAAAGCTCTTCCAGCTTCTTTGAAATCCCTCCGTACTTCTCGTCCAGTTTTACAATGCTCTCCAACTGGGCCAGTGCGTTATTGACGCCGTCGGCAGCGGAACTTTTGCCGTTATCTCCCCCATACAAAAAGTCATAGGCATTTGCCAGCGCCGACATAATCTTTTCGGAACTGGAAAGGATCACCCGTTGCCGGTTCAGATTTTCATCCTCCTGAGGCTTGAGCTTTGCCTTTTTGATTTCTTCGATCTGGTATTTGATTAAGTCGATTCTTCTCTCCCTGTCGTTTTTATCTCCTGAAAGCCCTCTGAGCTTGTTTTTTATGGATCGATACTTCTCCAGCAGCTGCTGGTACCAATGCTTCAGCTCCATTATGGCATCACCGCCGAAGGAGTCCAGAAGGTCGATGTGGCTCTCCGTCCTCAGCAGGGACTGGTTGTCATATTGTCCATGGATGTCGATCAACCGTTCGCCCAATTCCTTCAACATGGATACAGTGGCCATTTTACCGTTGATCCTGCAGGTATTTCTGCCTGCAGCCGTATATTCCCTTGATATTATAAGGGTACCGTCTTCTTCAGGTTCGATTCCCATGCCTTCCAGCAAATTCCCGAACCTGGCATTCTCAATCTGAAAAACCGCTTCAACGCTTGCTTTCTCCGTACCAGTTCTGATCAGGTCCCTGGAAAGCCTTTCTCCCAGAATGGCGTTGATAGAATCAATGATGATGGATTTGCCCGCTCCCGTTTCTCCTGTAAGCACATTTAATCCATCTGCAAGCTCAATATTCAATTTGTCGATCAGCGCGACATTGCTGATTTGAAGTTGTACAAGCATATGAACTCCACCCTTACTTAGCCATTTTACTGAACTTGTTCACCATCTCTTCCGCAATTTTCTCAGCCCTGCACACAATCATGATGGTGTCATCCCCCGCAATCGTTCCGATGATCTCCGCCCATTTCATGGAATCCACCGCCGAGGCCGCCGCTTGGGCCATTCCCGGCAGGGTCTTTACCACCACGATATTGTTGGCATAGTCACTTGACACAAAGGCCTCCGTAAAAATGTTCAGAAGCTTGTTGGCCGCACCCCCGTCGCTGTTCGACAGAGCGGCATAACGGTGCCTCCCGCCCTCGGTCATTACCTTGATAAGCCTCAGTTCTTTTATGTCCCTGGATACGGTAGCCTGAGTAACATCCATTCCCTGGTCCTTCAGCTTTTCCGCAAGCTCCTCCTGGGTCTCCACCACATTGCTCTCAATCAGTTCCAGTATTTTGGCATGTCTGCTATACTTCATTTTTTCTGAATTTCTCTCCTCTATCGTATATTTTTGTTCTCAGAACATTAAAAAAGTCAATTTCCTTCAGCTTTATCATTTTTACATTGTCCGAAGACCTTTTTACCTCAATGATGTCTCCGCCTCTTACCCGGTAGCCCTGCTGCCCGTCCACGGTGACCATGGCAAAATAACTGTCGTTTTCGTCGATGATGGCTTTGATGGTCCTGTCCGCCGTGGTGACAAAGGGTCTCGAATAAAGAATGTGAGGACAGATGGGCGTTACAATGATCAGATGGGTGTCGGGCTCGACGATCGGCCCTCCCGCAGAGAGGGAATAAGCGGTGGAACCGGTAGGACTTGAAACAATCAGTCCGTCTCCCGGGAAAAGATCGATTAACGTGCTGTTTACATAGGTCTTGAGATGCACGATTCTGGACAAAGCCGCTTTGGAGATGACAATGTCATTGAGGGCAATGTCCTCCGAAACAACCGCACCATCCCTCCTTATGGCCACATCCAGCATCATGCGTTCTTCTATGCGGAAATTTCCGTTGATTACATGTTCAACCGCCGAAGCAATATCCTTTTTGTCCACTTCCGTCAGAAAACCCAGATTGCCAAGGTTTATGCCCAGGATGGGTTTGTTCTTGAAACAGGTTTTTCTGGCGGTTTTTAGAAATGTTCCGTC
>JAFADI010000030.1 GCA_023424965.1 Bacillota bacterium | reverse complement strand
CCACGTAGTCCTCATGGTATATTTCAGCCACCTGGCCCGTGGCAAGCCCTATCTGATTGCCATAGGAGCTGTAGCCCGCCGCCGCGCCGGTGGTGATTTTCCTCTGGGGCAGCTTGCCCGCCAGGGTATCCCTGACACTCTTCCTGGGGTCGCCGCTTCCCGTCACGCGCATGGCCTGGTAAACATAGGCCCTGCCCGACAGGGGATCCCTTATGGCTCCGCCAAGGCAGGTAGCCGCTCCTCCGAAGGGCTCGATCTCGGTGGGATGGTTGTGGGTCTCGTTTTTGAACATCACCAGCCACTCTTCCGTCTTTCCGTTGATATCGGCATTTACGGCAATGCTGCAGGCGTTTATTTCCTCCGATTCATCCAGGTCCTTGAGGAAACCCTTCTTTTTGAGCTCCTTCATGGCCAGCGTGGCGATGTCCATAAGACAAATGTCCTTCTCCCTGCCCTGGTATACAAACTGCCTGGAATCCAGATAGCTCTCATAGACAGCTTTCACCACATCGCGATAGGGACCTTTCTCCAGTTCCACCTCTTTTATGCTGGTCAGAAAGGTGGTATGCCTGCAGTGGTCCGACCAATAGGTATCGATGAGCCTTATTTCCGTCACCGTGGGGTCTCTTTTTTCAGTATCCCGGAAATAGTCCCGGCAGAACTTCAAATCCCCGGAGGACATGGCAAAGCCCATCTCTTTCATAAAGCCCTCCAGTTCCTCCTCCCGCATATGGATGAAGCCTTCCACGGTCCTCACATCTCCGGGAATGTCCACTTCCACCGCAAGGGTTTCCGGCTTTTCCAGGGATGCTTCGCAGCACTCCACCGGGTTGATGCAGTAGTCCTTTATTTTTTTGTACTCTTCCTCCGAAACCTCCCCTTCCAGGGCAATCAGTCTTGCAACCCTTGTGCCGGGTCTCTCCCGCCGGCTCAGTATCTGAATGCACTGGGCCGCCGAATCCGCCCTCTGGTCATACTGTCCCGGAAGGTATTCGATGGCGATGACCTTTGTTGCTTCCCCCAGTTGGATTTTCTCATCGTAGATATAGTCCACGGGAGGCTCGGAAAATATCAGGTTCCGTGAGGCTTTATACTCCTCTTCCGAGATTCCCTCAACATCATAGCGGTTGATGACCCTTACGGATTTTAATCCCTTTATTCCCAGATTGGTTTTCAAGTCGCGGTACAGGCCCTGGGCCTCAATGTCAAAGCCTTTCTTTTTCTCCACAAATATTCTTTTTACCTCTGTCATCGCACACACCCCGTTTTATCGTAGTATTAACATAATTTATATTTAGAATTTATATTTTTCATTTCAACCTCCATGCCCCCCATGTACCGGGTCAATCGTCACATGGTGTGCACAAAATGCAATAAATTGCACTTTCGAATTGAATGCACCTGCCGGTGCATGCTTTCCAGACTTGCGTCTTTCAAGCTAACCTGTCCCTGCTTTGTCAGTGGGACAAAGGGCATTCTTTTTGCAATAAACAATGTCCCTTTTGCATGGTACAAATCCATTATAATTTGTTATAATAAATAAGTAAAATTAATATATCTTATCATTATTATTAGGAGTAGTTATGGATATAAATTTTGAGTTGTATAAAATTTTTTACCACGCCGCCAGGCTTCAAAGCTTCACCAGGGCAGCGGAAAAATTGTACATCTCCCAGTCCGCAGTGAGTCAGGCCATCAAAAGCCTTGAAGAAAAAACAGGCAGTCCCCTGTTCTACAGGCAGGCCCGCAGCATCAAGCTCACCAATGAGGGCGAGCTGCTTTTCCGGTATGTGGAGCAGGCCTATAACTATATCAAAACTGCCGAGAGCAAGCTTGGAGAGATCCTGGACATGTCCCTGGGAGAAATAAGAATCGGCGCCAGCGATACCGTCTGCAAATACCATCTCATGCCCCACATCCAGGAATTTATCCGGCAATATCCCGGCATTAAAATCCGGCTGGTAAACAGGACCTCCTCCCAGATTCTTGATATCCTGAAAAACGGCCTGGTGGATTTCGGAATCGTCACTTTGCCGGTAGAGGACGGCAGCGTGGAAGTCCGGGAATTTCTTTCGGTGGAGGATATTTTTGTGGCATCGGGACGGTTTGCCGGTTTGAAAGGGTCAAACCCGTCCTTGAGGGATCTGGCCTCCTATCCCCTGCTGATGCTGCAAAAAAACAGCTCCACCCGGCAAAATACCGACCGGTACCTGATGAACAGGGGTATAGAGCTGCTACCGGAGCTGGAACTTGAAAGCGTGGACCTGCTGGTGGAATTTGCAAAAATAGGCCTGGGTATCGCCCATGTTCCCAGGGAGAGCGCTTTTGAGGCGATAAAGAAAGAAGAGCTTTTCGAAGTTGCCGTCTCCGAAAAGCTCCCCTTGAGAAAACTTGGTATCCTCATGATGAAAAATGTCCCGCCCTCCAGGGCTTCAAAGGAATTTTTCAAATTCCTCAGAGTTTGAACCTGGCCATGAGGGCCTCCAGCTTCAGAATGCCTTCCAAATTAGCCTCCGAGGCCTTCTTCACCCTGTTTATCTTTTCCACAATGGCCACATTTTTGGCCGTAATGTCCTCAATGCCTTTTGCCCCCTCATTGACGGTGGAGCTGACTTCTTCGACGGCAGTTACTATACCCCCCACCGAAGCGTTCAATTCCTCCGCCGTGGCGCTGAATTCCGCCATGAGGCTGTTGAAAAGCTCGGCATCCTTATAGTATTGATCTCCGGTCTGTATCAGCTTTTCATAGTCCGCCAGCACATCCTTGTCGATGAAGTCCAGGATTTTCCCGGAATTTTCCGCCAGGCTGCCCACCGATTCATTGACCAGCTTGACGATGTTCCGTATATCCCCGGCGGTCCTGGAAGACTGCTCCGCAAGCTTTCTTATTTCATCGGCCACCACCGCAAAGCCTTTTCCCGACTCCCCGGCCCTTGCGGCCTCGATTGCGGCATTTAAGGCCAGCAGGTTGGTCTGCTCAGTGATTTGCAGGATGGCCCGGGCCAGTACCTCGATCCGGGACACGGCTTTCGACTGCTCGATAGACTCCTGGAGGTCTTTTTTGACACTGTTGTACATGCTCATGGCATTCTCGCTGGCCTGTACTGAGTCTTCCTTCAGCTTGTTGGCCCTCTGGCTGATGCCTTCCGCCGCCAGAGCCCCTTCCGACGCTCTTTCGGAGATCGAATTCACCGCCGCTTCAATGTCCTGGGTGGTCGCGTTGATCTCTTCGGTGGTGGAAGCGGTTTGCTGCATGCCTGCGGAAAGCTCTTCCGAGGTGGCAAGGTTGTCCTCCGTCTGAGCTTTCAGCTCTTCCGTGAGGGCTTCGATCTGCTTCGCATTATAGTCAATGCTTTCCGATGCGGTCTGGGTCAGGCCGATGATATCCCTGAAGGCTTTCCTCATGGCCGACAGGGACCGGGCTATAATGCCGTTTTCGTCTTTGATGAGTTTGACCTTGTTGTAGGACTCGTCATGGGTCAAATCATAGTTTGCCGTTCTATTTACAATCTCGGTGATTTTCCTCATGGGTTTAATGATATAGGCCGAAACCAGAAGCCCTATAATGACCGAAAGAACCGCGCACACGGCAGTCCCTACCAGCAGTTTGTAGAATACCGCATCCACCGGCCGCATCATATCTTCCTTGTCGGTTTCCATGACCAGTATCCAGTTTACGCCGGGAACCGACATATAGGCGGAATATTTATCCTTGCCCTGGGATACATACTTTGCCGCGGTAACATCGACTTTACCCTCCTGGGCGGCTTTTTCCACCGCCGATTTGATCAGGTCGCTCTCCACAGGTTTGCCTATTTTTTCTGTGGTGGGGTGATACATGATCACGCCCTTGCTGTCCGACAGATAGGCAAAGCTGCTGAGCATGCCTCCCACCTTTGCGCCTTCAAGGTAGTTGGAAAAGCTTTTGGAAAACACGGCGTTTCCCACAAAGCCAATCACCTCGTCTCCACTCCGGATGGGATAGGTGAACACAATGACCAATGCCCCGGTAGATTTTGACGGCAGCACTTCACTGATGCTTGGAGTACCGTCAAGGGACGGCTTTACGTAGCTCCTGTCACTGACGCTGGTTCCGATGAGCTTTTCGTCGCTGTCGGCAAAAATATTTCCATTTTTATCAACAAGAAAAATATGCTCTGAATTTCCGAATTTCTGTACATGCTCCTTCAGATCTTCTTTGACCCTGTCCAGCATGCGTGCGGCTTCGGGTGAATCCACTCCCTGGTGGTGCTCCCTGGCCAATTCCACGATGGTGCTTTGCCTTGCCAGCGTATTTGCCGACTTCCGCTCGTTCTCAACGGCTTGCCAGAGCTTATCGCTCTCGCTTTTCAGCAAGGTCTCCATTTCCTGCTCACTGAGGTTCAAAATAATGTTTGAAACATT
>JAFADI010000267.1 GCA_023424965.1 Bacillota bacterium | reverse complement strand
CGGATTGTTTCAGGCCCCAGGCATTCGCATTTATCTCCAAAGCGCAGTAAAAAGCTATAGCCGTAATCACTTTCGATAAATGGAAAATTGACGATAAATTTGTTGCTTCCATAGGGTTCAATGCTTTCTTCCCCACAAAAATCTGCCATCCAGCCTCGAAGAGACTCATCAACCAGCAGCTTTATGGTTATCTTCTGCTGTGGTTCGTCTGGAGCGTCGGGCATTTTCAACTCAAACTCCCTGGGCACAAAAGCCTCATCCAGCACCCGAAGAGAGGACATCCGTGACAAGCGGAAGGTGCGGAAATCCTGCCTTAAGGTGCAGTAGCCTTGTAAATACCAGGTTGAATGCTTCAGGAGCAAACGGTAGGGCTCAATTTTTCTTGCGGTTTCCTTGCCGCTGTGGTCGGAATATTGGAACGACAAAAGGTGATTCCCGTCGAGTGCCGTTTTGATTTCCTCAATATTGGGTGGGAGGGTTTTGCTTCCATGCCAGGGAGTATAATCTATGGTAATTTTATTGGATTTCAATTCAATGTCCCGCATTTGCTCTTTCGGAACCAGGCCTTTGATTTTTGCTATAGTATTTAAAATATCCTCGCCGGACAAAGGGATACTCCCAAGCCCGATCAATAAAGATGTGATATCGGAAATGGTAAAAAGCCTTTTCTCAATCTTATACTCTTCCATAATGCCCACTCCCCCATTTACTCCCGGGAAGGTAATGATGGGAATGCCTGCGGCATTAATGGTATCAATATCACGGTAGATGGTCCGGGGAGTTACCTCAAACATCTCCGCAAGCCTGGTGGCGCTGATTTTCCTATGTTGAAGCAGCAGCATGATAATCGCTACGATTCTTTCCAATTTCATTGTATCACCCAAAAATAATTTTATAACCATGACATAGTATTGTCAAGATTCATACGCTACAATAAGACCGTAATCACCGCCTGGGTGGTAATAAAAATCAAAGGAGAATAACAATGGATTATTTAAAAACTTTCAGCGAAACGATGGAGAAAACCGCACACATTGCCTTGGCAACTTCCCGGGATGCCAATCCCAATGTAAGAATCATGACGATCTGGTATGACCCCCGAAACAAAGGTGTCATTTATTTCCCGTCGGCTAAAAACTCTCCCAAAACAGTGGAATTTGCACACAACAATAAAGTGGCTTTTACCACGGTAGCAAACTTTGAAATGGGGGTAATAAGAGTTAAAGATGCCACAGTTCACAAGAGCGAATTAGCGGTAGACGATATAAAGGACGGCATTGCAAGGAACGATACGCTTTTTGCCAATACCCTTGAAAGGATGGGCCTCGTATTCGAAGTCTATGAGCTCCACTTTGATAAAGCTTACCTCACCGTCGGCGCCGGTCAAAACGTCGAGGTAACTTTATAAGCAAAAAGGATCTAGGTATGAAGCACACCTTATGTTGATTCAACTTCCATGAGTCCCTGCCTTATCCGGCAGGCGCTCATGACCGGGCCAGCCCATTAATCGTTCTCCTACTTTAAAAAAGAGGCCCTGAACTCTTGATTGATTTCCCAGATTTCTTTTTTGCCATCGATATAGGGTTGGTACATTTCATAGGGATCCCCCGCGCCAAGAACACCGCAGGAAGAGCAGTTTTCACAGCCTCCCCCGCCACATGAAAGCGACTCCCTTATAATTTTTTCCCTCTGTTCTCTTGTTGTATTTTTAATTAATATATCATCCATTGGTAATCACCTCTTTATCAGCGCTATATCTTTATAATACCATGGATAGTTGATGGCAAACTTAAAATACTACTATTCCATTTGTGCGGCATACTTCAATGTCCACGGGCAATTCACCACACACTTCAGCAAGCATTTACACTTAAAAACATCCACAACCGCTTCCCAGCCGGCCAATTCGTCTGTAATATGTTCCTTTTCCGTAAACTCGTCATGGGTCTGTTCATTATTGCGCATATCTCTAACAAATTTTTTTGAAAGCGCCATGCAAAATAAAATTGCCCTGGAAAAGCCTTGCGTTTGCCTTTCCGGCAGCCTGGATATGTCAACAAAACGGACGATGTCCGCACCTCTTTCGTACAGGACATTTTTATTTGTGCAGAGTTATATCGTTTTCTAAATTAATTTACTTTGGCAGTTAAAACAAGCCTGCTTATATAATACATTAAAAAGGGCAGCCCAGCCAGAATCAACACAGCCAGCAGTACTTTTGCCGGTTCAATCTTCCGGTGCATGACCCTAAATCCGCCCTCCCGGTCCCATCTGGTTTTCCCTTGCTCCTTCAGTTTATTAAAACATACGATCTGAGTTATCACAGAAATAATAGGAATCTGAAAGCCCTCGCCATACACAAACACGTTCCACACTCTTTTGAAAGCAGCTTTGTATGCTAATTTATACCCGGATACATTTGTTACCTCCGTATATAAAATCCATTTGCCAGGTGTGAACCCCCATCTGGATAAGAACAAGGCCTCTACAAAGGTCCATAAAGAGAAAACAATAAAGTTTGATACCATTCCCCACGCCAGAGAATTAACCCATTTGATTGTTTGATATGGGATAAAAGCCAGTTCAATAATCCATATGAAAAAGGTCCACAGAAGCATGTCAATTCCTCTTGCCCAGTACCTTATCCATGGACGGACACCAAAGACATCACTATATTGAAGTTCTTCTTTTATTTGTTTCCCTCGCTCTGCAATCTTATCAATTGTGACCTCATTTTCAATTTGAAAAGAGGGTTGGCCTTCTATCTCCCCGGCTTCGGAAGTATATTCAATACCTTCTTCTATTTTCTGCAGTTCCTGCTGGGCGATACCCTCATCAAAACCCAACAGGGTCATTGCTTTGAAACAGTGAAAAGTAAATTCTTCTTTTCCCAGGTGCTGCAGTTGTTTGTTGTCAATTACAAACCCCAGCCACTCATCCCATGAGCAGTAAGATATCTCAACCCTTTCACCGGCGGTCCGGTCCTGGCCTATAACACAATACCCTTTATCTTCGTTCTGCTGAATTGAGATATCTATCTCGCTTTGTTTCATCGGCTCCAGTGTAAGCAGTTTATCAAAAACGCTCAAATATCTCTCAATATCTATAATTAATTCCGGATATTTGGCATGGATCAAATCTTTTAAATCCTCACGGTTCGTCTGGAGGATAACATCCTTTAAAGTGATTCCGGATCCTTCCCAGATGTCTTGCGCATATCTGGACTTAAGTTCAGCTTTTGCATGTTCAATAACATCATTTTCGTATTCTTGAAACTCAATATAAATAATTCTTCTGAGGGCATCATCGGACAAGTTTTTAAAGTGCTCCTTCAGGCCGTTTACTTCATAGTTCATGCAGTTCTCCTGGATTTTTGGATGTATTATTGGATTACCTATCCAACGGATGGTAATATAAGTATAATTATACCAGCAGGACTATGAAACGGCAAATTTATCCGAAGGGAAATTCCTTGCTAAAAAGGAACCCTACAAGTTTCTTTCATGTTGCAATTATATGGAACTCCATATGAAAACAACCAACTGGCACCGCCAAAAATGTTGTTTGACTCACCAGCGCTCCTTCTCTCCTGATGCCCCTGCAAGGAATTAAATAAACTTAAAAATAACCGGAAATACGAATGCCACAATTGCTGTCCAAATGAAATAAACATAGAGATACTCTGTCTGCCATTTTATTAGCTTGGTGAAATCAGATTTCTTTTTGAAATACCCGATATATAACCAGGCAAGTCCGGCCAGGTTGCCCAGCAAAGCCAAGTTCTCCCCCAGCGCGGCCAGCTTATTGGGGGTGATGCCAAAGGCGGACAGGCGGAAAAGTATGGCCGATAAAGCAATCCCGTCGATAACCAGTGCCATAAGGATCAAGGCAAGATTCAAGTAATCAAACAGGTTGGCCGGCTGGCGGCTATCCCGCGCCGAAATGACATACAAAACCAACCCCAGCACTAAAGCCAGCATAAAATCGAAACCAATCAGGAAATCTCTTTCCATAAACGGACTATTACCCGTGACAATCATAACGATTAAGAAAGCAGCCATAATTATCAGGAAAAGCGGGCTGAATATTTTGGCCAAAATGGGTGCAAAGTTCTCCACCACACTTTTCTTGGCCTCCACTAAATAAACAGTTATCATGGCTGCCGCACACCCTCCGTAAATCAGTAAATACTCTTCAAGAAATTTTCCGGCGTCAATTTGGATGGCCTGGAAAATAACCATCGTGAACATGCCCAACACAAATATTCCTGCCATTACTAATGCACCGTAGATCGCGGCTTCACCTGTGAAACGTATAAAATTCAGCCTGCCCTGGCTGCCTTGCCACTCCCTGCCTATGTAAGCTGCTCCGACGACCAGCCACAAAAACAAAGGAAGGTGAAAGCCAGTAAGATATTCCGTATGGTAAGGAGCAAAGGACGGGTACACATTGACAATCAGCGCCGCCAGGATGAAAATCCCCAGTGTCGTTGCCCATGTTTTCAGCTCTGCTTTCCTCTTGACTAAGAAAAATGCCGCTATAAAAGGCAAAATAAACAAGCTCAAATTTTTAATGAAGAATCTTTCCGCGGCCTGATCAAAAAACCTCAAACCGAAAAGTTCAGTAATTTTAAACAGTGTTCCGGCGAGCAGCGCAAAAATCACCACCAGGGCAACATCGCGCCGGTTTTGCTGCTTGGCCGGTGAATCTGCCGGCTCTACCAGTAAATGTCTCCACAGGTTCTCGGTATTTACTTTGGCAAACTCATGTGAGATCGCACTTACATTTCCTAAACGTTTGACACTGATCAAAAACGCTTCATCCGGCGTGAGTCCGGCTGCAATTAAGTCCTCGATTTCGTCCCGCAAATGATTCTCCAATTCCTGAATATCGGCATCGCTTAAATTGCCATGAGCCCTTAAATGATCGCTCCACGAATGAATCTGTGCTTCCAAATCAAACATCTTGCTCCCCCTTACGAATTACTTTTTTTCATTCCATGTCTTTGCAAGAGCATTATGAACCATTTCCCACTGCTTCTTTTGCAGTTCCAGCTCGGCTAACCCGCTCTCTTTAATCCTGTAATATTTACGCTGCCGGCCACCCTCCGATTTATTCCAGTAAGACTCAATTAACAGCTGTTCTTCCAGACGATGCAATACCGGATACAACATACCTTCCGTCCAGATCAGTTGATTCTCGGACATCTCTTTCACACGCTTGATAATTGCATAGCCATAACTGTCACATTCCTTGAGAATGGCCAAAATGAGAGGGGTCGCAGAGGCAGCTACCAAGTCTTTCGATACATTCATTCAATCCTCCCACCATACCTAATACTTCTATGTATTATTATACCTAGAGGTTCTATGCATGTCAATATACTATGCCCACAGCGGCACAAATATAACTACCCGGAACTTGAAAAAATTCCGGGTAACTTCGCGTTATAATTGAACCTAATTTTTAATTTTGGGGATACGCTCTAGAATTTGAATTGATCTCTAAGTTCGCATCATTAGCCTAACTAAAATTTACCCAATGGTTCGTGCATGCAGTAAATTTGTTTTAGGATACCTAATATACAATAATCAATTTTTCCTTTCATATAATCTTTTAATGGATTAAATAGAAGGCCCCTCCTATACATTAGTTTAATTGCTTCAGCTAATCCATTTGCAACACTTTGTTTTTCATTTTCGATATCGAAATTATATTGAGGTACATGTTATTTTTCCCATCCTATTGTTTTTGCTGCATAACCGAGTTCAACCAATACATTTGGATTGGGCATTTTTCTACCTTCATAATCAGGATTAATATTGAAATATCACAAATAAACATATCGCTTTTTTATGCATTCTTCAATTCATGCGAAATCATATGAGTTTTTTCTTAAACCAATCAATAATTTCCGGAAACACCTCATCCAGATAATCCTGAGTACAGTGTTCTGCTTGCTCATAATATTTCAGCGTCTTTTCTCCCTTTGCCCATCTCATTACCTTGTCCGCATGCAGTTTGGGCGCAGGCATAACCTCATCTCTCCCTGCATGATAGAATAGTAAAGGCACCTTTAAGCTTGGCTCCTGTTCAATATCCCAATCAAATTGATCAACAGCCTGTTCAAGCGTCTCACATCCGGTCATATATGTGGCCCCACGCTGCCATAACGGGTTAAGCTTCTTTAACCCATTTAATCCACCTATAAATACAAGCCCACTATTTCCAACCACACATTTTACCCGCTTGTCATGTGCTGCACACATCGGGGCCAGATATCCACCCAGACTAAAACCTGTAAGGCCGATTCTCTCCATATCAATTCCGTATGTCTGATGTTGTTCAAACCAGTCAATAATTGTGGATACTGCCTTATGATATTCCTTCACATCGAATTTCATATCCTTCCACATTTCGCCCTGACCCGGTCCATCAAACGTAAAATAGTTAAAACCATTCTGTTTAAATAAAGTTCCCTGGGAATTACCCTCAGCCTCTTTAATATTATCCATCCCGTTTACAAATATAATAAGGGGGCTGTTGGACACAGTGGAAAGCCTCAAATATCCCGGAATTTTCACACCATGAAACGGAACTTCAATTCGTATGGGTCTTTCCTTTTCATCGTAAAGGCTTATTGCTCTTTGATAGCTTATTCTCGCTTTTCCCTGGGTTTCTTCCTTTTGACTGCTGTCAATAAAAAACACATGCTGCCCGGTATGATAACAGCCCACAGCTTCATGGAATAACGCCCGCGCTTTTAATTTATTTCCTTCGTTTAATGCTTTTTCAGCCTTCTCAAAAAGTCCATCTCCTTCTTTGGTCCATTGATTACACCATTGCAGCCAATTTGGCACTCTTGCTACCACCCTCCTTAATCTCCCATAATCTATTCCGAAAGATAAGAATCTTCCATACCACCTGTGATAGACTCTTCCCTCATTAAAAATAAACTTAAACGCAAATTTCTCTTTTAAAGTTAAATTAACCATTGATCTCCCTCCACAAGTCAGATATACACATACTATTTCAATCTATCCATAAAGAAATCCGTAACCAGGGTTATTGTTTCGGTTGCATGGTTTGTGACACAATGATTGCCGTCTTTCCAGAGTTTTAATATTTTATCAGTTGATCCGGCTTCCTTGTATATTCTTTCAACTCCTTCAGCTCTGAACAAGGGATCAGGTATCCCATGGTTTACTAAAAGTGAACAAGTAATATTTTGTGCATGCCCTTCCATCGTCATATTGTCAATGAACTCCTCCAATTCATTATCTTTCTTGTTTGACAGCGCGGAAAAGACCCTGCTGAAATGAGGAATAAAACTAATTATCTCTTTTGGAGTATAGGATCCTCCATTGATGACACAAGCATCCAGTTTCTTACTGACGGCTGCTGTCCTTGCAACCAAATACCCCCCAAAACTGTATCCGATCATACCTATTTTACTAAATCTGTTATCCATTGATACATATTCAACAATTTCATTCAAAGCTTCTTCGTTATTCAGTTCCATATACATCTTGTTAAACAGCCTTGTTTCACCCTGACCCGGCCCGTCTATCATAAGATACGCGAGTCCTCTTTCTGCATAATAGCTGCTGTAGTTGTGATGTTCTTCGCGCCATCCGTCAGCACCGCCGATAGAAATGACTACCGGAACTTTTCCCTCCGTATTCGGAGGCATTCTTAACCACCCGACCATCCTGCCACCCTTGTAAGGCACTTCAATTCTTTCAATTTGCGGATTGTACAGCTTTGCAGCCTCACGATAACAGTCAATCAGCTTTCTATACATGCCCAGTTTTTTGTCATTATCCGGAATAATCGTGTATTGTCCGACTCTGTATGCTGCAACTGCATTAAGGTAAAAAGTTCTTCCAGTCATGAAATGTTCCTGCTTTATAGCCTTATCAGCCAATGCCCGCCAATTGTCACCTAAATTTTCACAAATATCAGCGTAGTCACCTCCCTTTTCAAATTCCTGCATGAGTACAACAAAATCATTTACGTCAAGACCATTTGGAATAGCCCTGTCAATGGGAAGGGTCCGAATTGTTGCATTAATTTCCTGTTGATCCGGTTTCATTATCGTGACCTCCTCAGATTATAATTAGTACGTTCGTACTAGTTTGTATTTTTATTTTAGTACACTTGTACTAAATAATCAAGTGTGATATGCTCTATATGGAAAATTTATTTTTGGAGAAATATCATGACGACTAAAAAGATAATTTTGCAAAAAGCAATTGAATTGTTTAACCAAAATGGGTATGTCGCGGTCTCTATGCGCGATATTGCCGATGCAACCAATAAGAGCGTAGGGAATATTACCTATCACTATAAAAAAAAGTCCGATTTGATCCGCGCTGTTGTTGAACTTCAATATGAAGATTTTAAATCTTTAGATTTAAAATCTGATGTTAGTATAATGGATTTTAATGAGCAGTTGGAAACGATGCTACTATTTCAAAAGAAATACTATTTCTATTTCAGTAATATGATTGAATTGCGAAAAAACTATCATGAAATATCGGAGTTTCAATCAAAGGTAAGAAAAATGCTTATTATGCACTTTAGCCAAATCATTGAAAACTTTGAAAAGAAAGAAATATTCAGGGTATCTCCAAATGAAAAACTACGAAAATATTTGGCAAATGGAATCGTGTTGTTGATGATGTCATGGATACAACAAATTTCATCGGATGCGACTGAACAACATGATGAACTTTTAAATATCGTCTGGAGTATCCTGTATTTTAACCTAACCGAAAAGGGTATCGATTTGTACAACCAGATTGTTATAAGCAATTGATCATATCTGTTTTCTTCCAGCAATTTGCGACTAAAATTATTTAATCGGACTCTTTTGCTGTACAAAATATAAATGCTCGGAACTTGAATTTGTTAAAATGAACTTCGCATTATAATTTATCCTCAAAATTTTGATATTGAACAAAAATTTGACTAAAAGACACCGGCAGATACCCTATCCATCGATGCATTTTACTTTCTTCTTTACCTGTTTTTCTCCGACCATACACAAAGAACACCGCTGTGGAAGCGAGTAGGTCAAGAACATCCATTGGCTGATGACGGCGTTGATTCCAGCGGAGGGCTTTATGGAGACTCCCTGTGGCGTTCTTTATAGTGTTGGCATGCCAAAGTGTCGGATTCTCTCTTTTTTAACCTTGGATACACACAATGCCCATACGTGATTTCCCGGTAGCTTCTCCCGAACTTAATATAATGTTGTCTGAAATGCCTGCAATTCTTACAAATTTTATTTTCCATCCTGCTTCACCTCATCGTCCCCGAATAATTTCATACCGCTCCATATGATCACCCATTGCTATCATACCTCAGGCGATCATCGTCTATTGATTTTTAGACGACAATCGTCTAAAATGACTACGGGAAGAAATAGAACCTAGGCTAACGCAGGAAGCACTTGCAAAAATTTTTAATACGACACAAAGAAAATTTTCCAGACTGGAAACAGGAGAAGCAGAACCTAAAATTGAAGATTTAAAGATAAGACCATATCCTAAAAAAAGAAAACAAAAATAGGGATCGTTATCAAGACCCAAAACCTTGATTAGTGACCCCACAGATTACTTGTTATTGTTTAGATGAAAGAGGACGCCTCTCAACAATCCACCAGCAGTCAGTCCAGCGTGTCAAGGAACCGTCCCCTGTCACAAACTCCTGCCCCCTTTAAAAGTTCGCATGCAGCTTTCCGCTTAAGTTTACACCAAGCGCCTTCAACACATCATTTAACGCTTTCAGCGTCAAATAAAGCTTTTCCTCACGGCAGTTCTCCCCCATATGGCCGATTCGGAAAACCTTGTCTTTCAGAAAGCCAAAAGCCCCTGCAATCATTATATGGTGGGACTTCAGCATCCCTTCGTAGATGTCCCTGAAGCTGATTCCTTCCGGAATACAAACAGTGGTTACCGTATTTGCAAAGCCATTCAACGGGTACAGCTCCAGGCCGGATTTTGTGAGGGCCTCCCTGACGGCTTCAGCCATTCTTTCATGTCTTGAAACGGCTCCCCCCTCCTCCAGAAGTCTGCCGGCAGCCGCGCTAAGACCACATATATCGCTTACGGGCTGGGTGTAAGGAAACCATTTCTCCTCATACCAGTGTTTCCAATGGGAAAGGTTGCAGTAAAAGCCCGTGATGGGTGTGTGTCTATTGAGAATTAAATCCCAGGCTTTGGGGCTGATGCTCAAAAAGGTCAGACCCGGAGGGGCGGACAGGCACTTCTGCGATCCTCCCAGAACAATGTCCATCCCCCAATGATCCGTTTCCAGCGGTTCGCCTCCGATTGCAGACACCGAATCCACAACGGAAAGGATCCCATATTTTTTTAAAATGGGGCAAATGTCTTTTACCGGATTTGTTATACCGGAGGGAGTCTCGCAGTGAACCAGCGTAGCGATTTTGAAGCTGCCGTTCTCTTTTAAAAACTCCTCTAAATCTTCAGCATCAACGGCTTTCCTATAATCGGATTTAAAATAGACCACTTCACCGCCATACATTTTTGCAAAATCGCCGAAACCATTCCCAAAGATCCCATTGTCAATGCACAAGATCCGGTCGCCGGGCTCAATCAGTGAAGCGCATGCCGCTTCGAGCCCCAGGATTCCCTCTCCTGACAAAATCAGCACATCATTTTGGGTCTTCATAATTTCTTTGAGCTTACTGCACGTATCTTTGTAGAATTCATAGAAACCTTCATCCAGATCGGGGTTTGTGATCTCGGCGGACATCGCCCTTCTGACAGACTCATGGATGCAGGTGGGACCGGGTGTCATGATCAAGGCGTTCTTCATCTTCGATATACCTTTCTTCATTTATATTCTGCTGCTGATGGCTTTGCTTCTTTTCAGCATGGCTGCCATGGGCAGTCCCACAGCCAGCCCCAGTATTATTTGAGCTATGTTGCCGGGCACCGATGTGAGAGGCGAAAGCCAGTTTCCATATAGCATCACTTCCGCCAGATAATATCCGGTAATCATCCAGAGGCTTCCGGCCAGCACCGAAATTCCATTGTAAAATGTACTGTTCCCGTTTTTCCCGTTTGCATTCGAAATTGCTCCGATGATGTAGCCCATCACACCCCGGATCACAAAGGTAAAGGGCGCCCACACAAGCCATCCTGACAGAACGTCGAACACTCCCATTCCAAAAGCTCCGGCAACTGCGCCCTTCCTTTTTCCAAATACGATAGCGGACAGGAACAAAGCCACATTCCCAAAGTGAATCAACCCACCGTTAACAGAGATGGGAAGCCTCAGGTTGATAAATCTCGTGGCTATAAAGACCAGCGCCGTCAGCAGTCCTGTGACAACCATGTCTTTTGTATTCATTTGAATTTTGAAGCGTTGAAGCGAAACCGATTGACTTTCCATTGCAATACTCCTTCAGTCATTCCAAATGTGTATCGATACGTTTTGATAGTGTATCGATAAATTAGAAGTATTTTAATGGCAATAAATAGAATTGTCAATAGGATTTTGGAATGATTATTCCTACGTCTCAGCTGTATGAAAATACGCAAATCACTTTAACCACTCCATGCTCACCGCTTTTCAACATCATCCACTACCCTGATTTTGCTTTTTATCATGCCCATTTTGCAGGAGTATGGAATATCTCCAATTTCCTGTGGAACAAATTCAATTACGTTTTCTCCCGGCTGAAGTGTTTTCTCTATATCATACTTTGGTATGGCGATAATACCGTTGCATGAATTTAAATCCGAGGGTTTGGCATTTATTATAAAATGGACGGGTATGCCCTTCTGAACCACAATGGGCGCATATTTTTTCGCCTTGACATCAATAGAAACCATTTGTACATTTCCTGCCACCTCCGCGTACTGTACCATCTCCGGTCCCGAATTGCCAAACTCAGGCATTGCGATCCCGGAAAGACTTAAGCCTCTTCCCAGCATAATAATCCCTAAAATAACAACCAGAAGCGCGCTGACTTTCATGAGTGTCCTGTTGAATTTTCCGCTCATGGTTAAACTTAAAACACTGAACCCGAACATCAACGGTACCGTTCCTGCGCTGAACATGAACATGGATATTGCTCCCATTAAGGCATTCCCCGTGCCTAACGCATAAAGCTGCATGGCCTGGAGCGGGCCACATGGCATAAGTCCATTGAGTAGTCCTACATAAAAAGGTCCGTAATGACCTTTCCCGTTAAGCCTTTCATTTCTGAACCTTTTTGGCAGCCTTGGATTAATTTTTTTCAACCACGGAAAAATGTCCAGCAGGTTCAAGCCCATGATCATCATGAATATGCCGGCAAAAGCAGCTACAATGCCCCGCATCATGCCCGTAAAGCTCAATACGGATCCAAGCGCACCCACAATACCCCCAATGGCAGAGTAGGAAATCATCCTGCCCGCATTGTATAAAAGACCCGGCTTTAGCCGGGCATATCTGCCTTCATCGGAGTGCGTATAAACCATACATTGCGAAAGGTTTATCCCACCGCACATTGCTATGCAGTGAATTGATGTAAACAGGCCCACAACAAACAATATGCCATATCCCATGGACTGATCGATATTGGGCATGAAATTATAGTCCATGGTCTTTGAAATAACCAGATACAAAGCGCATAATACGATACCGGCACCTATAAACTGCTTTAGAGTCTGCATCCTTGCTTTTTCATCCAGGCCCTTTTTACACTCCGGGGTGCAGCGAGCTTCAAATGCGTTATATCCCGTTCCTTCTACAGTCTTGATGATATCGGACAGGGTTGTTTTTACGGCATCGTATGTGACTTCAAGCGTAGCATCGGCAAGGCTTGCTTTCACCTCCGAAACACCGTCCATTTCCTTAAAGGCACTCTCCAGCCTTGATTCACAACTTGCGCACACCATACCTTCAATCCGCAGTATTTTTTTGCTTCCGGGTTCTTGCATATAAAACACCTCATTCCACTCATATCCGGGGAAGCCCTGGAGCATTTGCTCCACGGCTATCCGATCATCGCTATTTCAGCATGAAACTTTTCACAAGTATATCAACTTTTGCGGGTTTCCCCTCCTTATCCGTCACCGGTAACTTTGTAAACACCCATTCCTTGATTTTGCCCGTATCTACTCCTGCATCGATAAACGGTTTGGGATTCAGAATGAACAGCAGATCCATTTTATTGCTGTTTAAATCCTTCGCCCAGGCAAATAAATTGC
The DNA here is from genome assembly GCA_023424965.1 of Bacillota bacterium. Taxonomy (GTDB): domain Bacteria; phylum Bacillota; class Clostridia; order Acetivibrionales; family JAFADI01; genus JAFADI01. The sequence goes on along the minus strand of JAFADI010000267.1, from coordinate 28,348 downwards.
CTTTGCCCAGATCGATCTTATAGTGGTCTCCTTCCTCATGGTAGCTGATTATATTCCTATGCGTTCTGACAATCTGTTTGAATGTATCAATTGCTGATTTTTCCGTAACTGCCCCAAACTTATCCTGTCCATATTCAAAAGGCATGGCTATTTTATCTGTTGTTTCATCATAGAGATATTGGTCCTTCGGAAGTTTTCCAACCTCCAATCCCGCTTTCAAAAATGGTTCTGCGTTGAATTCTAAAACCATGTCCGGATAATTACTGCTGAAGTCCTTGCTTAAAATTAACCTTTCCTCACTGTCAGGGCCGCTGATGGCCCATCCCCCGTTTTTATTATCATATATAACTTGATCGGGCATTGCCTTAACCAATTCGTCAAAAGAAGTGACCGATACTTTTGCTACTACGTCTGTCGCCTGACAGCCGGAAAATGAAAATACTGCTGCCCCTAAGAGTAATGCTGCCAATAACTTATTAAATTTCATACAAATCCCTCCAAATACTTATTTTAATAATTTCCCAATGGTTAAAAGAAGCTCATCCACAACTTCCATTTCTCCCGCTTGTATACGATTTACAATACAGCCCCTCATATGGTTTTCCATTAATAGCATTCCTACGGAATCCATTGCCGATTGCACTGCAATAATCTGATTCAGCACATCATCACAATAGCAATCTTTTTCAATCATTCCTTTAATGCCCCTGACCTGCCCCTCAATGCGGCTAAGTCTTACCAGAAGCGAAGCCTTCGTTTTCTGCGATCGACTGGTTGTTCTATCATAGCATCCGCCCGTATTTGCTTCACTTGCTTCATAAATACTGCAATTTTCACAGCCTGCCGCGTTATCCTCCATATGTTTCACGTCCCTCCGTCCTATTCATTCCAATACTGCCCGTAACGGAATAGCCTATTTGTTCAATGGCTTGCTTCAGGTATGTGTCAGTGCGTTTTTCTGTTACGATACCCCGGTATGGTATTTTCGAGCTCAATCCGATCATATCAGGAGAGGCATGAATATGTAAGTGGCCGAAAGGATACTTCTACTTTTCGATAAAAAAATCCGGCAGGTATACTTTTGTATACCTGCCAGATAGAAAACCCAATTGCTATTATTAATCAACCAGCTTATTTGCTTTGGCAATATTGACTGCCTGTATTTTGTTATCCGCTTGCAGCTTGTGATAGATGTTACCTGTATGTTTTTTTACGGTACTTAGAGAAATGTAAAGTCCTTTTCCAATTTCTTCATAGCTTAAGCCCTCGGCCAACAGTCTGAGTACTTCCAGCTCTCTCTCGCTTAGCTGTTCAAATCTCTCACTATGCTGTACCGCCAACGCGGGCCTATTTTTATTTTCAAGCCTTTTCACCAGGTTTTCCGCAATATTCAGCAAATGGATATCCTTCTTCTTTTCTGCCTGAAGGATGAACTTTTCCAATAAATCAAGCATTGGTTTGCCCCGATCAATAAAAGCCCTCGCATACCTTTCTGCACCCTTGGTTTTCAGTGCTTCTCGCAAACACGCCAATGCTTCCTCATTCTCGTTATAAGCCTTGTGTGCAATGGATCTTAATACAAGCAAATCAATTCTTTTTTTGGGGTAAACCTCCAAATTCATGTTTGAGATCATCAATTCCAGAATATCGACTGCTTCCTTATACATTTTCTTTCCTAAGGAAAGTTCTGCCTGAGCTTCACAGATAGTGAACCTGATTTCCTTGCAATCAATGCTGTTGAATTTATGAATATAGGCCTCTGCGCGCTCCATCAACCCTAATGAAACCAAAAGATTCACAATCCTGGGCAATTCAAGCAGGATGAACAGGTTGCCTGAATCCGGCTTCATCAAGCTGTCTATCTCATTCATCACACTGATGGCTTCAGCACTTTTACCGGTATGGAACAAAATTCTTGCAAGTAATACAAAACCTTTTACTCTTTCATAGAAGATGTCCTCGTATGTACTACACAATTCCAAACCCTTCATTACATTTGGATATGCCTGCCGGAAATCGCCTTCGTCGTAATACGCGGTAGCAAGGCAGAAATACATACAATTTTTATGTGTGATATTTTCGGTCAGTATTTGATTTAAAAGGGTAATGAAATTATCCGATTCCCCTTTTAAGTATTGAATCGAAGCCATATAAAAGTTGCTCAAAATGAGCGGCTCAAAAATCTCACCAGGCCGGGTATCGCTCACTTCTTTGCTTAAAAGTACGGCATTTCCAAAATAGAACTCAGCCTTTTCTATATCTCCAAGAGACCTGTAGATATATCCCAGTACAAGGCATGGGGTAACACCCGAAATATCACCGGGAAGTTGGTTCATTGCCTGTTCGGAATATCTGATAACATCAACGATATTTTCGTATTTTAATGCGGTATAGGCACGTAATTGACTCACCCGGCCTTTATAGCCTCCCCAAACATCACTATCCAAGTTTATTCCCCGCTCGGCCAATTCTTTCTCATCCAGGCTTACCTGGCCTGTTTCCGCCAGGGCTAAGGCGTATCGAATACATAAATCAGGCATCTTATTATACATTTCGCAGGGTATGGCTCCAAAACAATCACAGATTTTTTTAGGTCCTAAAATATCCGGATGCTTTGTAGAAAAATACTTTTCCAACAACAGCAATGTATTTTGGGAATCTTCCGAGCCAAGGGAATATTCTAAAGCATCTCGAAGATACCCATGGTCCTCACACCATCGGCTGGCAGCCAAATATATTTCATGGACCTGATCCGGATATTCCTTGAATAACAGTTTAACAAGAATATCTGACAATAGTTGATCATAACGGTAATTTTCTTTTCTCTCGTCCAGGCCGATGATGAAAAGATTGTTCGCCTCAAGCATTTCCAATATCTCCTGGGATTTATTGCAACCGGTTAATGCGTCGCAAATGGATTTATTCAGATTTTTTAAAATGGAGGTTTTCAACAAAAATTCTCTGACAACCGCTTCCTGAAAATTGACCACTTCTTCAAAAATATATTGAAACATCTTTTTATTGCTGCTGTCAAAGCTGTTTATAAAGGCATTTTTATCGGAGCAATTCCTAAGGGACAAGGCAGCAACCTTCAGGGCGGCTATCCAACCTTCGGTCTTCGTTTCCAACGTTTTTATATCCTCATCGGATAGTTTCAAATCCATTATTTCATTGAGGAACGTACGTGCTTCCTCATGGGAAAATTGAAGGTCCCGAATATCAAACGTTGTTACATCCTCGTCAACCGTCATTTTTGATAATGATATGGACGGAAAAGATCTGCTTATAACAATGCAATGAAGGTTCTTAGGCATATAGGCTAAAAAATACCCGAAGGATCTATTGATTTGTTCACAATCGATATAGTGAAAGTCATCCAATATGATAAAGCATTCTGAAGAAATTTCAGAAAAATAATTAATTAAAAAGTTTATACTTTGTTCTATCGATAACAACAGTAATTTATCATAGGAAATTATATTTTCATCTTGATTTATTGAGAATATGATATTATGCCAGAAATTGCTTTCTTCACGGTCATCCTTATCCAGAGTAATCCATATAAAGCTTCGGCTGGCCTGATTCTGTAAAATCCAACTGCTCACTGCCGTACTTTTCCCATAGCCCGCCGGAGCTGTAATAATAATAAGTTTCTTTTTCACTGCTTCATTTAGCTCAAAATGGAATATTCCTCTATTCACCTTCAGCGTGGCGGAATCAGGAACTAAAAATTTCGTATATGGAGCATTATAAAAAGGGACTTCGATTTGTCTTCCAATTGAACTTTGGTTGAATTTATCAGACAGCATTTTAATATTACCTTTGCCATTCAGGCTATTATTCAACGGGCTCCGCTCCTTATCATGCCATTTCATTTTTTCAATAAAAATACTCCTATTTTAATAGTCTCATAAATCAAAGATCGAGTAAAGTATTTTTCACAAACCGCTGCTTGCTCTCAATTGTGAAAACTCCCAAGTCAAACATGTGAATAGAATAGACATAACTACTCACTCGTTCAGCAGCACAGGAATTATAAATACCCGGAGCTTCAGTTTGGAAGAATGAACTTCACATTATATTTTGTCCTTGAAATTTTGAAAATGCAGATATATTTATGACATGCAGGCATTCCCGAAAAAAGATTACAGATCCACCTACGAACAGTTTGGCTGGAAGTTTGTCGGCCAAATGGCGAGCTGCTTCCTATGGAGAAAGGAATATACCGATTAAAAGGCCCGAATCCTTCACCAGCATTGAAAGCCTGGAAAAGAGAAACAAGCAGGTAGTCTCTGCCGTTTCAGTATCCTTTATAATGTTTCTGCTGCTGTCTATCATAGCAATTGCAGCTTTCATACTCACTTTTTCAAGTTTATCCCCCGGCCAAATCCTGCATTTCATTGTCGGAATTGTTTTATCTTGCACCTTCACACTGTATCTTGGCAGTATCATGAAAAAAATATATAAAAACAGATTTAAGTAAGTGCTATTCATATCTCAATGCTTCTATCGGATCGAGCTTTGCCGCCTTATTGGCCGGGTAGTATCCGAAGAACACACCGATGACCATGGTCAAGGAGACGCTCAATACAATTGCCGCCCAGGAGGTGGTTGCCGGATAGCCCAGGAGTGAAGCGCCCACGGCTCCCAGAATCAGTCCGATAAAAATGCCTGTAAGTCCCCCGATCAGGCAGATGATCACCGATTCCACAATGAACTGGAGGCGTATATAGGAGCTTTTTGCTCCAAGGGCTTTCCGGGTGCCGATCTCCCGTGTGCGCTCGGTGACGGATACCAGCATGATGTTCATTACGCCGATCCCTCCCACCAGGAGAGAAATTCCCGCAATAATGGAGATTGCGACGGAGACGGTGTCAAGCATGGAGGTCATGCTTGAGATGAGGCTTTCCATACTGGTGACGCCGATTTCCCATTTTGTACTGTTGGCATAGAACTTTGAAAAATAGCTCTTTATCTCATTGGTAAAAGCTGCGGTATCCACCCCGCCGGCGGCTACCACGGTAAAGGACTGGTAATTTTTATTCACGGCGTCCTGCTTTGCCAGGCTTACGGGAATGTAGAAGTTTGTCATTAAGTCCTGTTCCGAGGAAGAGCTGTTTGCAAATAGAGAATTCTCATATTTATATACCCCGACGATTGTATAAACCTCGATGCTTCCTGAAGAATAGACTTTGACCTCCTGTCCTATGAGGTCCTGCCCGACGGTGAACATATTTCTGATCAGCCTGTCGGATACTACGGCGGCCCTTCGGACGGCATTGACATCCTTTTCATTGATGAACCGTCCCTGAAGCAGCTTTATGTTATTGGCCTTTTCATAGCCCCGGTTGACCCCGTTGACGCTTATATTGGCATAGCGTCTGCCATCCTGGGCTTTTGCAGACCCGGCACTCTGTGAAAGGCTTATGGTTTCAATCTTGTTTGAATACCTGGCATGGAAGGCTTCAATTTGTTCCGGGGATATAAGCTCGCTGTCTTCCGGCGTTGTGGCGGAATCCATTCCCACCTTCCCGTCTCCAAAAGGGTCCACCCCCCGCTCATTGACGCTCACCAGGATGGAATTGGCCCCCATGCCCATCATGGTGCTGGAAATGGACGCAGTCAGGGAATTGCCTACCGTCACAATGGCGATCACCGAGCCGATTCCGATAATGATGCCCAGCATGGTGAGAATTGCCCGCATTTTATTGGCGTACAGGCTCTCAAGAGCCAGCAGGATATTTTCAACCATGTCCATCAGTTTCACCCCTCCTTGTATCATTTCCTGCCCGGACAAGCCCCGGCCTGTCTTCAATGATGCAGCCGTCCTTCAATGTTACCACCCGCTGGGTTTGCTCCGCCAGTTCGCTGTTGTGGGTGATCAGGACAATGGTGGTGCCTTTTGTCCGGTGTACCTGGTGGAACAGCTTCATCACCATTTCCCCCGTCTCCGAATCCAGTGCGCCTGTAGGCTCATCGGCCAGTATGATTGCGGGATCATTGGACAGGGCCCTTGAAATGGCCACCCTTTGCTTCTGTCCCCCCGAAAGCTCGTTGGGCTGGTGGTGCATCCTGTCTGCCATCCCCACCAGATCCAGCAGCTCCTTTGCCCTTTCCCTTCTTTCCCTTTTTCCCACACCTGCATAGAGCATGGGCAGCTCCACATTTTTCAGTGCCGAATTCCTGGGGATCAGGTTGAAGTTCTGGAATACAAAGCCGATTTTCCGGTTGCGGACATCGGAGAGCTCGCTGTCCGGCATCTCCTGCAGGGGAGCTCCGTCTAGAATGTATTCGCCGGAGGTCGGCCTGTCCAGGGCCCCAATGATATTCATCAACGTACTTTTGCCGGAGCCGGAAGCACCGACAATGGAGATGAACTCCCCTTTTCGGACCTTGAGGGAGATGCCCTTGAGTATCTCAAGCTCATTGGGCGTCCCCGTATAAAAGTTTTTTACAAGACTGCTTATATCAATTAAATTTTCCCGCATGCGGATCCCTCCTATTGTTCTGCCTGCTGCAGGGTGACGATGCTGCCGGGTTTTACACCGGCCGCGTCGTTCACCACGATGACGCCCTCGGCAATGCTCTCTCCCGAAACCTCGGTATAAAGGTCCGTTTCCATCCCCTTCTTTACCTCCAGCTCTTTTATCCTTTTCTTTCCTTTGGTATCCGTTATGGCATAGACGATATCTTTGCCTTCGGAATTGACGGTGACGGCGTCGGAAGGTACGGCAAACACATGGGGCTTTTTCTCCAGAATGATGTTCAGGCGGACGTTCATCCCGATCTTCAATTGGGTATCCCGGTCCAGAACGGCGATCTTCGTTTTGAACTCCACTGCGCTGGCGGTTTCGGTTACGCCGCTGCCGTCTTTTGTAGAGGCCGGATCAATCATGATCACTTTTCCGTTTACGGTTTTATTGCCGATGCTGTCCGATTTAACGGTTACTGTCTGCCCTTCATGGACCTTGACCGCATCGTACTCTTTGACATAAGCGGTCACGATGAGGTTGGCGGTGTCCTCAACGATGAAAAGCAGGCCGTTCCCCGGAGAGCCTTCCTTCGCATAGATGGCCGTTATAGTCCCTTCAATGGGAGCTTTGATTGCGGTGTCGGCAAGATTTTTTTCAAGCTTCTGAAGCGCAATTAGTTGACTGTCGTTGCCCACATTGGCCTCGGCGGTTTTCAAGCCGGCCTCCGAGGCTTTCAGGTCCTGCTTGATTTTGGTCTTTGTGGAATTGAGAGAGGAAAGGGCTTTGTCATATGCGGCGGAAGCCAGCTTGTAGGCCGTCTCCGATTCATTCAGTGCCTGGCGGGAAACAGCGCCGCTTTCAAAAAGCAGCTTGTTGCTTTCATAGTCTGTTTTTTTGGTGTTCAGATCGGATTGGGCCGTCTGGAGAGCATACCCGGCGTTGACAAGCTCGGGATTGTTCCCGTTTTCATACTGGTTTTTGGAATTGTTGAAGTTCAGCCTTTTATCTTCCAGGTCGATGGCGGCAGTTTTTTGCGAATTGCTGAGGATGCTCCGCTGCTGCGCCACATCCAGCTTGAGCGCTTCGGTGTCAAGCTCGGCAAGAAGGTCTCCGGCCGATACGTGGTCACCCACCTTGACATGGATCTTTTTCACGGGATAATTCAAGGAAGAGTATATATTCCGGCTCATACTGCTTTCCACATTTCCCGATGCACTGACGCTGTTGACGAGCTCAGTGGCCGAAAGGGCGGAGTAACCTGTCACCACCGTATCTTTGCCGCCTCTGAAAGGCGAAAAAAGGGCGAAGGTTGTGCCGGCAAGCACCAGAGCGATGGCAGCAATAATAACCGTTCTTTTTTTAATGTTTTTTAATTTTACCACAAGGGTTCCTCCTGTCTATTTTCTATGGCCATCATAAACCCTGAAAATAAACAGAAGTTAAATGCAGTTTAAACGCAGTGTAAACCGGGGGCGGCTGCGGGATGATCCGGCAGGGTTACAATGAACTCCGTCCCCTTTCCCATCTCGCTTTTGACGGCAATCCTCCCCCCGTGCAGCTCCACAATCTTCTTCACCAGGGAAAGCCCCAGGCCGTTGCCGCCCAGGGAACGGTCGCGGGCCTTGTCCACCTTGTAGAACCGTTCAAAGATGTGGATCTGATCCTCCGGCGAGATACCGATACCGTTGTCGGCAACGGTACATACCACGCAGTCTTTGCCCGCGGTGAGGGTCACCCGGATCCTCCCGTTTTCCGGGGTGAATTTGATGGCGTTGTGCAGGAGGTTGATCCACACCTGGCTCAGCAAATCCTCACTGCCCGTCGTCACCACGTTGGACAGCGACACGTCGGGCATGATGTTCTTCTCGGACCATTGAGGCTCCAGCATCAGTAGGATGCTTTCAAGCTGTTTGTCCAGGCGGAAGGGCTTGTGTTCCAGGGAAGCACCGTCCACCTCCAGCGCTGAAAGTTTCAAAAGATTGTCGCTCAGCTTTGACAGCCGCTTGCTTTCCGTTTCGATGATTGAGGCGTAGTGGATAATCTGCTCGCGGCTGGTCCCCTCCCGCTTCAACAGGGAGGCATACCCACTGATGGAGGTCAAGGGGGACTGGATCTCGTGGGAGACGTTGGAAATGAAGTCCTGCCGCAGCTTCTCCATGGAACCCAGCTCCATGGCCATTTTGTTGACGCTGTGGGCCAGCTCGTTAAAAGGCCCCCGCTCATCCTCCGTGGCGACAAACACATTGAAATCTCCCTGGGCAATCCGCTTCATGGCATCCAGTGTATCCCCCAGCAGCCTTCCATAGGGAAAATTCCGGAATTCCCTCCCGACCAACCGCCTGTCAAAACGGGAAAACAGGCCTCCCGCCAGCGGCATCAGCAAGAAAGCCGCAAGGCCCGAAAGCACATGGGCCACGAGCTCCGGCGGATGTCCCGTCGCCAGGAAAATCAGTTCCGTCACGCCGTAGCCCGCCACAAAGGCGCAGCTGATGAGCAGCAGGATTACGGCCGCATGTGCCGCAAATTGATACCACCTTGTTTTTTTCATGGAGTTCCCTCCAGTCTGTATCCCAGCCCACGGATGGTGGTAATTCTAAAATGGAAATTTTCCGGAGGGAAGCGGTCCCTCAGCCGGTTGATGTGCACATCCAGTGTCCGCTCGTTGCCGTCGAAGTCACAGCCCCAGATGTCCTCAATAAGTTGATTCCTGGAAAGGGTTTTGTCCGGATAGCTGCCCAGCTTGAACAGCAGCTCGAATTCCTTCATGGGAATATCCATTTTCTCACCGCCGGCCTGGATGGCATAGCTGCTCCTGTCCATGGTCAGCGTGCCGATTTGAACCGTCTGGGACGAGCTTATTTTGTACCGCTTGAGCAGCGCCTTCACACGCACAACCAGCTCCGCCGCCTCAAAGGGCTTTGTCAGATAGTCGTCCGTCCCCATTTCAAAGCCCTTCACCTTCTGGCTGATGTCATCCTTCGCCGTCAGCATCAGGACCGGGATATCCTCATAGTACCGCCGGAGCTGGCGGCACAGCTCGAAGCCATCCATGTTGGGCATCATGATGTCGATGATGCAGAGGTCGGGATTCACTTCCGTCATTTTTTGCAGTGCTTCCCGCCCGTCGGATGCTTCGAAAGTAATAAAGCCTTCACTCCTGAGCACGGTGCACACCAGCTCACGGATATATCCGTCGTCGTCCACAACCAAAATCCTGTTCACCGGAAACATCACCTCCTGCTATTATTATATACCATTCATTTAAACGGAATATAAACGCATTTCTATCCCGGCGCTGAAACCACCTCTTCGCATGTGCGGATTTTGCCTGATGGTACACAGAAAGGGGATGCTCCCCCACATAAAAAGGGACCTCTCAATATCAATTTTGAGAGGTCCCTTTCAGCTATTTATCAATCATAATCAACCACATCCACCAGCTGGCTTAAAAACTTCACTTCCTCCGGCTTGCCTTTCACAGACTGTGACGCTGCCACAATGGGAATCCACTTTTCAACATACTGCCTTGCCGTATCGCTCTTCCGGCAGAAGGTTTTCAGGTAGTATTCACCTACCTCCCTCCTGTCCGTCAGCAGGAAGATCAAATAGGTTCTGGCGACATCCGCCGATGCATTCCCCTGGGTGGCATGGGACCAGTCGATGATATAGGGCTTGCCCTCCGCCGTAATGATGATGTTGCTTGGGCGGAAGTCGCCGTGGCATACCTTGTTGTGCTTCGGCATTCCTTCCAGCCTGGTTTGCAGGTCGTAGCGGGTTGTTGCATCAAATTTGGTCAGAGAGATCTTTCTGGCCATTTTATCCTTCAGCTTGGTCATCAAAGGCGAATTTTGGGCGTGAACCTCCATTTGGATGTCCACAAACCACTCAATATACTCATTCATTTTGTCGGGGTTCTCATCCATCATTTGGGATAAGGTTTTCCCTTCAATGAACTGGGAGCATATGGCCCAATTGCCGTCGATCTTTGTGACCTCAAGGATTTTGGGAACATTGAGGTTGGTTTCTTCCGCTCTTGCTTGATTTAATGCTTCGTTCAATATGTCCGATTTGGAAAAATTTCTGTCGAAAACTTTAATCGCCACGTTGTCATCACGATAAATCGTTTTGTTTTCCCTCTTTGAAATCACATTATCAAGCTTCATTTTCCATCCCCCTTATTTTCCGTGGTAGGCTTTCAGATACATTTCCCTCATTTCTGACATTAACGGATATCTTGGGTTTGCACCGGTGCACTGATCGTCAAAAGCCTGTTCAACCATTTCTTCCAGCGTTGCCATGAAGGCCTCTTCACTGATACCATATTCCTTGATGGTCTTCTTGATGCCAACTTTCTCCTTCAGTTCATCGATTTTAACCAGCAGCTTATTGAATTTATCCATATCGGTCTTCCCTTCAATCCCAAGGAAATCCGCAATTTCAGCGTAGCGTTCAATGGCGTGGGGATATTGATACTGTGAGAAGGCTCCCATTTTCTTCGGGTTGTCGGTTGCATTAAACTTCATAACCTCATTGATCAAAAGTGCGTTTGCAACACCATGCGGCAAGTGATGGAAAGCACCCAGCTTGTGCGCCATGGAGTGGCATATTCCCAGGAAGGCATTGGCAAAGGCCATACCCGCCATGGTAGAGGCGTCCGCCATCTTTTCTCTTGCAACAGGGTCCTTTGCGCCGTTTTCATAAGCGCTGGGCAGATACCTGAAGATGTTCTTCAGGGCTTTCAGCGCATAGCCGTCGGTGTAATCCGTTGCAAGCATGGAAGCATAAGCTTCAAGGGCATGGGTCATGGCATCGATGCCCGATGCCGACGTAAGTCCCTTGGGCATGTTCATCATCAGGTCGGCATCCACAATGGCCATGTTTGGCAAGAGCGCATAATCTGCCAGGGGATATTTGATGCCCGTCTTTTCATCGGTGATGACTGCAAAGGGTGTAACCTCCGAGCCGGTGCCTGCGGATGTAGGGATCGCAATAAAGTTTGCCTTCACACCCATTTTGGGGAAAGAGTAAACTCTCTTTCTGATATCCATAAAGCGCATGGCCAGGTCAAGGAAGTCAACCTCCGGGTGTTCATAAAGGGTCCACATAATTTTGCCCGCATCCATGGCAGAGCCGCCGCCCAACGCGATAATGCAATCCGGTTCGAAGGCTTTCATGGACTCCGCTCCTTCTTTTGCACTGGCAAGGGTCGGGTCGGGAGCTACGTTGTAGAAGGTAAAATGGTTTATCCCCATACTGTCGAGTGCTTCGGTAACCGGTTTTGTATAGCCGTTCTTATATAAAAATTCGTCTGTTACGATAAATACCTTTTTCTTGTTGTACTCGTCCTTCAGCTCCTTAAGCGCGACACCCAGGCACCCCTTCTTGAAATAAACCTTCTCGGGAGTTCTGAACCAAAGCATATTTTCTCTCCTTTCAGCCACTGTTTTGATATTGATGAGGTGCTTTACACCGACGTTTTCAGAAACGGAGTTGCCGCCCCATGAACCGCAGCCGAGAGTCAGCGACGGCGCAAGCTTGAAGTTATACAGATCGCCGATGCCGCCATGTGACGAAGGTGTATTTACAACGATGCGGCAGGCCTTCATGGCATTGTTGAACCGGTCAAGCTTTTCTTTTTCCAGAACGGTGTTTATATAGATTGATGCCGTATGACCGTACCCACCGTCTTTTACAAGCCTGTCGGCTTTTTCAATGGCCTCGTCAAAGGTTTTGTATTTGTACATAGCCAAAACAGGAGATAATTTTTCATGGGCGAATTCTTCGGAAAGCTCTACACTTTCAACCTCACCGATCAGGATTTTCGTATCCTCCGGTACATTCACCCCCGCAATGCCTGCGATTTTGTGCGCTGTCTGTCCAACGATTTTGGCGTTCAGTGCACCGTTAATGATGATGGTTTTTCTGACCTTTTCGGTTTCGTCCCCCTTCAATAAGTAGCAGCCCCGGTATTCAAATTCCTTTTTAACCTTGTCGTATATGCTTGCATCAACGATGACCGATTGCTCGGAAGCACAAATCATACCGTTGTCAAAGGTTTTGGAGAGGATAATGGAACTCACCGCCATCTGGACATTGGCAGATTTGTCGATAATGGCAGGTACGTTGCCGGCTCCCACGCCAATCGCGGGCTTGCCGGATGAATATGCCGACTTGACCATTCCCGGACCTCCCGTTGCGAGAATGATATCCGCATTCTTCATCACCTGGTTTGTAAGCTCCAGCGACGGAACATCGATCCAACCGATGATTCCTTCCGGGGCACCGGCCTTGACCGCTGCTTCCAGTACAATCTTTGCCGCTGCGATGGTGCAGTTTTTCGCTCTTGGATGGGGGCTGAAGATAATGCCGTTTCTTGTTTTGAGTGCCAGCAATGCTTTGAAGATTGCTGTGGAAGTTGGATTTGTTGTTGGGATAACTGCTGCGATGACACCAATGGGCTCAGCAATTTTTTTAACTCCGAAGGCTGCGTCCTCTTCAATTATACCACAAGTTTTGGTATCTTTATAGGCATTGTAAATATATTCGGAAGCATAGTGGTTTTTAATGACCTTGTCTTCCACCACGCCCATGCCAGTTTCCTCCACTGTCATTTTAGCGAGAGGGATTCTCTGTTTGTTTGCTGCAAGAGCCGCCATTTTGAATATCTCGTCAACTTTTTCCTGGGGAAAGGTGGCAAATATTTCTTGCGCGTTTCTGATTTCCTTCATGCGATCGATCAACTGCTCTACGTTTTCAACCGTATCTACTTTTAATGTTTTTGCATCCTTATTCATAATACCCTCCATACATTTTATTTTTACCGAGATTGATAAATAATTAACACACTCAAGTCTGAAAACAGTTCACTGCTTTTTTCTGTCCTCGAATTATTAAATTATTGAAAGGGATCAACTGCTATGCCAGGATAATTAATATTGAGTGTTCTTTCATTTCCAATTATATCTGAATCCCGCCTATAAATAAAATGCATATTAGTCATGGGAGGTATAATGTGAAGTTATATTGGCTTCATCTTTTATTCCAGCGCCGAAACCACCTCTTCGCTTGTCCGGATTTTGCCGATCCTGGGGAAGAGGTATTTGCACACATACTCATGCTCTTCTTTTGAGAAAGCTGTCATGGCATCTTCCGCAAAAATCTGGTTGTACCCGTGCTGGTAGGCCTCTCTGGCCGTAGTGTCCACACCGATGGACGTGGAAATGCCGCACAGTACAATGGTATCGATTCCCCGGCGGCGCAGCTGCAAATCCAAGTCGGTGCCGTAGAACGCCCCCCACTGCCTCTTGGTAATGACATGGGCATTTTTAATCTCCGCCAGCTCGGGCACAAGGCTGTCCCAGCCTTCGGGCCTGTGTACCGGGCTGCTTTTTAAATCCGTCTCCGGTTTTAGCATGTCCTTTCCATCGGCCGATGATACCCTGACAAGGACCACAAAAGCTCCCCTGTCACTAAATGCTTTCGCCAGCCTGCTTGCGTTTCGAACCACCTGCGCACCTGTATGGGGAGCACGCTCACCGTGTACAATTCCCTTCTGCAGGTCGATGACCACCAGCGCCGTTTTCTCCGTTTTTATCCGTTCTATCCCCGCTGCCTTTGAATCTCCCATTCCCTCTCCTCCTGTTCATCTTCCTTTACGGTAAGCTTTTTGTATACCCTGAGATAAACCCACACCGCATTCAGCAGCATCAGCACGCTTGTAATAAAAAATACATACCGGATGCCGAACCAGGCCGTCACCTGCCCGCCCAAGATCGAACCTCCGAATATTCCCAAATACTGTGCGGCGATATTAAACCCGAAAATCCTGCCGGTAAGGGCATCCGGCGTGATTCTCTTCACCAGGACATTGACGGAAGGATTCAAGCCCGCTACCGTCAAGCCCAGCAAAAAGCGCAGCGCCATCAACTGCCAGGGATTTTTCACAAAGGCCTGTGGGATGAAAATCAGGCCCGCCGCGATGAGGGCTACCAGCATGACTTTCTGCGCTCCGACCTTGTCGGAAAGCTTTCCCAGACCCGGAGCGGCGATGATGTTTGCCAGCCCCGACGCTGAGAACGCCATTCCCGCTATCAAAGCGATATAACTGGTGCTGGTGGACAGCTGGCTGACATACAACGTGATGATGGGCTCGATGGAATACAGGGCCAGAGCTAATGCAAAAGAGGTCACAAACATGGTGACCGTCAGGCTTTTTTCAGGAATGGCCTTCCACAGTTCCCTGGCGCTGATCACCTTTTTGTCTTCCCGGGTAAAGGATTCCTTTACAAAGAAAAGGGTGGTAACAAATGCAACCAGCATCAGCGCGCCCGTTACGAAAAACACGTCTTTCAGGCTGAGATTTTCTTCGATGTAGCCTCCAATCAGCGGTCCCAGCAAAGCCCCTGCGATGCTTGCCGTTGAAAGGGTCCCCAGGGCAAAACCCGCGTGTTCCCTGTCCGTCTGGGTTGCCACCAGCGTGGTACAGGCCGTGCTGTAGCCGGTGATGACACCCAGCAATATTCTTAATCCAATCAGTTGATATACGTTTTGCACAAAACCCATGCTGAAGATAACGGCCGCCATGCCAAAGCTTGCCCGCAAAAGCATGGGCTTTCTCCCGAATTTATCGGCGGCATGGCCCCAGATAGGCGAAAAAATAGCCGAAATGATAAAAGTGACGCCAAAAGCGATTCCTGAAAACTGTGCAATGGAAGCGGTATCGTCAATCCCAAGCTGCTTTATATAAAGAGGCAGTACCGGTGCGATCTGGCTCATACCCACGCCCGTGACAAACATCCCGAACCAGCAAACAAATAAGTTTCTTTTCCAAACCTGCATGATATCGATGCCTTCCTTCTACTGCAGATAAATTTGTTGTACAAAAACAACAGGAGAATATTTTTATTTTAGCCTGCAGACCGACTTTATACCATGCATTATATTAAACTCCATGGACATTTTTGCTACAATATTCCGAGGGGCTCATGCCTTCAATCCGTTTAAATATCCTGCTGAAATAGAATTCATCGGTAAATCCCAGAGCTTGCGCCACTTCCTTCACCTTTTTGTCCCCTTCGATCATAAGCTCTTTGGCTTTATCAATTTTTATCCGGTTAAAAAATTCTATGACAGAATAGCCCGTCGTCTCTTTAAAAGACCTTGACAGATACGTAGGCGCCAGATGCACCAGCTCCGACAATTCCGCCAGGTTCACCCTATGACTCGCATGCTGATGCATGTATTCAATGACCTTTTCCACCTTCAAAGAAATGGCGTAATTCTGATTTTGCTTTCTTGTATGCTGGAAAACCGTAATCAATAATTGCTGAAGCAACGTCCTGGTGGCAAACTCGTATCCCGGAAGCTTGGTCTCCCAGCTTTCGGCCAATTTTCTGAAGGCGTCCTCAATGTGGTAATAATCCTTCAATTCCTGTCCGGGGCTCAGAGAGAGACCGTCTCCTTCGTTTTTGATGTCCCATTTGCTGTCGTTGAAGCTCACGCGTACATAGCTGAAATGTACCGATAAAAAATATCCGGGCTCGTCGGCGTCTATCTCGAAGGAGTGGTGGACATCGGGGCAAATGTAGAACAGCATGCAGCCTTTGAGTTGATATCTCTTTTTTCCGATGGTAATGCTGCCCTTCCCGCCTTTAATAAAGAGGAGTTCATGGTGCGGCAGCGTCCGGGTGATTTTCCGCAGGGCTCTTTCCGCCCCGCCAAATTGCCTGTAATTGCAGTAGTGGATGTGAAAAAAAAGATTATTGCTGTTCATGCCGTCCTCCATAATCTAATTGTTTGGTGGTAAATTTATTTTATCATATTTATCAAAAAAGGGACCGCTGATTGTTTTGGCATCCATCCAAAACCGCCAGCCGTCCCTTCGTCACTTGCATCTTTTTCAAAGCTCTAGCTTTCCAGAAATCTCACCAGCTCCAGGTTGAATTTTTCACGCTGGTCATAGAAAAGAAAATGGCCGCACTTTTCAAAGGGCACAAGCCTGGAGTTCCTGATGCTGTCCCTCTGTGCGATGGCCAGCGGGAACAGGCAGACTTTGTCGTCCAGCCCATGGAGGATGAGGGTTGGTACCTGTATCGTTTTCACATCATAAAACAAGCCTTCCTCGTTAATCCAGGAGTTTGCAATGGCCGCGGTAGACCAGCCCGATGCCTGCAACCCCAGATGGAAGAGCCAATCGGCGAAGGGGGCGCTGACTGGGTTGAAGAAAATCATATTTCCGAACCCCCGCAGCATGTTGGGCCGGTCGGTATAGGTGCCCTGAATGATGTCAAGGACGGCTTGCTTGGTCAAACCGTAAGGAAAATACGGGCGCTGGATCAGGCTGGGGGCAGCAGCGGCAAAGAGCGCCAGTTTCGATACCCCGTACCCATTATGCCTGGCCATGTAGCGGATGGCAATGGCTCCCCCCGTTGAATGTCCTCCCAGGGTGAAATTCCTCAGCCGGAGCGCATCAACCACACACCGGATATCGTCTGCCAGCCGGTTATAGTCGTATCCGCTCCAGGGTTTATCTGAAAATCCGAATCCTCTACAATCGATTCCTACGCATCTATATCCCATCTTCGGCAGCTGGTCAAACTGGTATTCAAACAAATTGTGGCTTGCGGGCCAGCCGTGGATAAACAGGATGGTCTTGCTTCCGGCCGGGTTAAGGTCCTCCACGTATATCTTTACATTCGGTTCCACATTAATATAAAATCCCATGCAAACACCTCATTTACTATAAGACTATTCGCACGGGACGGAATATATGTTGTTATTTTCTTTTGTTTGCTTCTGTCTCCTGTCTTTAAATGCTGCTCGGTGACAGGTCCTGGGTTCATGATATCCGGGTCAGATTGCAACGAAGTGGATTTTGTTGCCGTTTCCTTCGATGACTTTTTTCAACGCCTCAAAAGCAATCCATACGGTGGCGGTATTGTCATTGGGATGGACTCCAAGCCTGTTTTTTCCTGTCAGATCCCTGTCCAGCACCACCTCCACCAGGGCATCGGTGTCGTTGATGATACCCATGGGAGTCACTTCCCCTTTTTTAAGCTGCAGGTATCTGGAAAGCCTTTCTTCCGATGCAAAGCCCAATCTGCTGCAGCCCAGCTGGCTCTGGAGGCTTTTCAAATCGGCTTTTTTGTCTTTTCCCAGAACCACGAGGAAGTGCCGCTTCCCTTTCTCGTCCCTCAAAAACAGGTTTTTGCACACATCCCCCTGAAGTGTTATATTCAGGTTGTCCATCTCTTCAATGGTAAAAACGGCCGGATGGTTTGTGACCTCGTATTTGATGTCCAATGCCTTCAGCCTTTCAAAAACTTTCTCCTGTGCATTCATGGCTTCTTCTCCTTTGCCGGTCTCTGTATACTTACCATAGTAACGGTAAATAAAAAAATGTTCAATACAAACATTGGAAGCTCGCATCTGTCCCTACTCTTGACAGGAGCGCGGGCAAAAGCCTGCAAAAACATTTTTACAACCTCCGCATGTTCATATATAATTTGTAGTATACAGGAATAATCTATAGTAGTTATTGATGCAAGACACATAAGAATAGGAAGAAATTACACCGTTCAGGAAAGGAAGAGGGGAAAATGGGTATTTTTAAAGCGGCAGTTGGAGCAATCGGAGGAACACTTGCGGACCAATGGCTTGAAACCATCGAGCCTGCACAAATTGACAACACCATCATCGCGTCTTACGGAGTCTGTGTCAGGAAAAAAGATTCCCGGAGCTCAAATAGAAGAGGAACGGAGGATGTCATTTCCAACGGTTCAATCATCCATGTTCCCGAGAATGTCTTCATGCTGCTGGTAGACGGAGGCAGGATTATCTCCGCCACCGATGAGCCGGGCTATTACCAGGTTGACAATTCCCGGTCGCCTTCCATCTTTTTTCAGTCACCGGAGGGAAGCTATGTCCAGGAGTATGATAACACCGGAAGAAACGGAATATACCGGCCGGGAGGCCTGGCGAACACCCTGAAGGATTCCTGGGAGCGCTTCAAGTTCGGTGGTACGACACCCGTTAAACAGAAAGTAGTGTACATCAACAAGCAGGAGCTTCCCAATATACGCTTCGGAACAAAAAATCCCGTGCCTTATACCGACAGGGTCCTGGTTCCGGGAAGGGTGGTACCCTGCAAAATAACCTCCTTCGGCACTTATTCAATAAAAGTAGCCGATCCGTTGTTATTCTACAATGAAGTCTGCAGCAAAACCGGCAAAGCCAACCTCAGCACCGGTGACATGGCGGAACAATATATTAATGAATTCCTGATGGCTTATACCACTGCGCTGGCCAGCCTGTCCGCCAGCAATGTCCTGGTCTCCGACATCCCCATGAGGACCATGGAACTGGGGCAGTTTATGGCAGAAGTCCTTGACAAGGAGTGGCTTTCAAAGAGGGGCTTTTTTATCCACAGTGTGGGAATTGCCGGGATCTCCTTTGATGAAAACACCGACAAGCTGCTTGAGAAATATGCCAACGACTCCATCCTGCTGGACCCCAATGCAAGGGCCGCCCGTATGACCGCGGGCCTGGCGTCAGGCCTCGAAGCCGCAGGCTCAAATCCGGGCGGGGCGATGATGGGCTTTGCAGGGATGGCCATGGGGATGAACGCCGCCGGAGTTGCAGGAGCAATGCCGGGCCAGCAGCCACAGCAGCAGCCTTCCAACCCTCCCGCTGCGCAGGGAGGCTGGACCTGTTCCTGCGGGAACAAAATGCCTGAAAATGCCGCCTTCTGTTCAAGCTGCGGCAGCAAAAAGCCCGTGAGGGAACCGGAACCTTCGGGAGACCCGTGGGAATGTTCCTGCGGAAGAAAGACGTCCGGTGGCTCCTTTTGTCCTGACTGCGGCAAACGGCGGCCCGACAGGAAAAAATGGGTCTGCACCTGCGGCAACGAGACGGAAGGCCTTTTCTGCTCCAACTGCGGAAGCAAGAGGCCTGGCTGACTCTATTTCGGAACAAGGGAAAAAGGAGAATGTGAATGAGTTCGGTAAAGGAATATAAATGTCTGAACTGCAAAGCCGGTCTGGAATTCGACCCGCCTTCCCAGAAGTGGAAATGCCACTATTGCTTCAGTGAATTTACGAAAGCGGATCTTGACGCCGTTTACCGGGAAGAGGAACCGCCGGAACAGGATATGCCGGAATTGGATTCCTACCGGTGCACCAGCTGCGGGGCGGAATTGATTACCGACGATACGGTTTCCGCCACCACCTGTTTGTATTGCAAAAACCCTACCATCATCAAAACAAGGTTTTCCGGAAGGTTTAAGCCCAAAAAGCTGATTCCCTTCCGCCTGACAAAGCTCCAGGCGGAGGACATTTATCGAAAATGGATAAAAAGGCGCTTGTTTGCTCCCGGCGAGTTCAAAACCAGGGAAGAAATTGAAAAGATAACAGGTATCTACGCACCCTTCTGGTTATTTGACTGTAGAGTTGACGGCGCTATCGACGGGGAAGCCACCAGGGTCAGCCACTGGACACAGGGACAATACAGGTATACCCAGACAAAATATTACAGGGTCGCACGCAGGGGCATGGTAAACTATCAGCAGGTACCCGTGGATGCCTCCAAAAAGCTGGACGATACCTTCATGCACATGATTGAGCCCTATAACTACAATGACCTTACGGATTTTTCCATGCAGTACCTGTCCGGCTTCATGGCGGAAAAATATGATGTGGAAGGTAATGAAGCGGCATCGGTGATGAGGGAAAGAGTCGCAAAATATGCGGAGGACAGGCTGAGGGGAACGGTGACGGGCTATTCCTCCTATACTGTCATGTCAAAGCATACAGACCTGTGGGATACCGAAGAGAGCTATTCACTGCTGCCCATTTATTTATTGGTCAACAAGTACAAGGAAAAATCGCATATATTCATTATCAACGGACAAACCGGCAAGGTGGTGGGAGATACGCCCACCAGCTTCTTAAAGCAGCTGGCCTTTGCCGGTCTGGTATTTGCTGCAGTATGGATATTGGGCGTGTTTGGGGGTGCTCTGTTTGTCTAGGAAGATAAGTGTGCTGCTGCTGGCTTTGATGTTTGTTCTGCTTGTAGGACAAATGCAGGTGCTGGCGGCTGAAACTGAGAAAGTCAAGGATTCCCTGGGCCTTCTGAAGGAAGAGGAACTGAAAGAAGTTCAGAGTCTGATTGACGGAGTTGTCAAGGATTATGGCCTGGATGTGGTCATTGTCACCACGGAGGATACGGAAGGCAAGTCTTCCAGAGACTTTGCCGACGACTATTACGACTACAACGGTTTTGGTGCGGGAAGCGACAAGTCCGGCCTGCTGCTGCTGATCAACATGAAGGAAAGGGAATTGTGGATCTCCACAACGGGCAAAGCCATTGATATTTTCACCGATGCCAGAATATCGGAGATGGTGAGTGCCGTTGGCGGTTTTCTGTCAAAAGCCGATTATTACAACAGCTGTAAGGAATTTATCAGCAAAGTGAGATTTTATGCCGATAAGGGGATACCGGAAGGACAGCACAGAATAGACACCGAAGCACCGGAAACTGTGCCCGGAGGGCAGGAATCCGCCGCTCCCGGCACGTATCTGGAAAGGGTCGCAAGGCAGGTGCAACTTCCCGCCGTCTATATAACGGCAACAGTTGTAGCGCTTATTGCCACCATCCTCGCTTCCCTGTCAAGCAAAGGCAAAATTACAATCAGCAACCGGACCTACGAAGAAGAAGGTTCCTTTAAACTGACAGCTTCCAGCGATGACTATGTCAGGGAAACAACCACCCGCGTCAGGATTCAAAATGACTCCGGCTCCGGTGGAAGCAGCACTCATCATGGCAGCAGCGGAAGAAGCCATGGCGGAGGGGGCGGAAAATTTTAAAGGCATCTTCCGGGGTGTTTTACAAAGGAGAAGGTTTATGGGTTTTTCGGTAGCAGGGTTTCTCATCGCACTAGCAATACTTATTCCAAATTTGCTTGTTTGGCTGTTTCCACCCGAAAAGGTTCCGGAAGGTTTAAAGGATTCGGGGTTTATCTTCACCCTGCTGGAAAGAACGGGACAAATTGGCTGCCTCCTGTTGCTTTGCATCTCAAAGGACAGCTTCAGCCCTTTGACCGTCAACCCTCCGTTTGTGTTGATGGTGCTCTGCATACTGGCCTATTACAGCTTATGGACAAGGTATGTTGTGAAAGGGCGCAGATTTTCGCTGCTTTTTGAGCCTTTCAAGTTTATCCCCATCCCCATGGCAGTCCTGCCTGTCCTGGCCTTCGCCTTTGCGGCCATGCTGGGAGAATCCCTCTGGCTCGGTGCGGCGGTGGTTTTCCTGGCAGCGGGTCATTTTGCAAACAGCTGGCATACCTATACACTCGTCAGATCAGCCGCCGGCAACACAAAAACCTGATTCGCAACGCATTCCTAAAAAGGCATTATACTGCTATTCCTCCAGACCGGATTTCACTGCATTTTCGATCGCTTTAAGCAAGGCTTTGCTGGTGGTGGTGGCGCCGGATACCACATCCACATTCACGGCCTGCTTCTCCAGGACCCGATCAATGACCCCTTCCGCTTTTTTGGCATGGGAGGTGTCCCGGTTGCTGACCACGTCAATTTTCTCAATCCTGTGGTCCCCCACCCTCACCTGTACCTCATAGGTGTGTGAGCCGTAAACATAGGCTCCGTTGTAAGTCCCGTCCTTCACCTTTCCCAGGTCCACATCTTCAATGGGCATTTTTCTGACGGCCTCCAGCTCCCGGTTATTGGGCAGGACGTAGAAAACATACACTCCGGCGGAAATCAATAAAACAACGGAAATGACGGCAATAATAAGTTTTTTCATCACGCTTTTCAAGCCTCCTTTTTTGAACTCAAGCTTACATACGCTTATTTTCATACGGAGTCTGAAAAAGCTATTTCTTCCACTTGGCCAGGGCTTCTGCCAGCGCGGAGTTGATGCTTTCACCCTCATCCTGCTGCTTCAGGAACTTGCTGACTTCCCTCTTGTCGACATGTTCTCCCTTTCTCTTCTTGAAGGCCTCCAACTTTTCCCTGTACCCGCAGGTGCAATAAAAAGTCTTGTTTTCCCCTTCTCCCCGTATCTCCATCTTTTTGTGGCACTCCGGGCACCTGGCATTGGATACCTGGGAAATTCCCTTCCTGTAGCCGCAGTCCCTGTCGGGGCACACGAGCATTTTCCCCTTCTTTCCGTTGACGTCCAGAAGGTATTTTCCGCACTCGGGGCACTTTTCCCTGGTCATGTTGTCATGCCGGTAGCCCTCCGTGCTTGCAATGACATTGGAAACCAGCTTCGAGGCGTAATTCTTCATCTCTTCCACAAACTTGTTTGCATTGGCCTTCCCTTTGCTGATCAACTGCAGGTTTTGTTCCCATTTTGCCGTCAGCTCCGGTGACTTCAGGTCGGAAGGCACCAGCCCGATCAATTGAATTCCCTTTGAGGTAGGAAAGATTTCTTTTCCCCGTCTTTCCACATAGAAGGTATCAAAGAGCTTTTCGATGATATCCGCCCTGGTGGCCGGCGTGCCAAGGCCGCTGGTGCTTTCCAGCGCCTCTCTCAAGGCTTTGTCCTCTACAAACTTTCCCGGATGCTCCATGGCCGAAAGCAGCGTGGCTTCGTTGTACCTGGCCGGTGGCTTCGTCTTGCCGTTGACAGGCCTGGCGGAAAGCAATTTCACCGTCTGTCCTTTCGTAACCTCCGGAAGGGACTGGTCCTGATCCTCTTCCTCCTCGTCCTCCTCCAGCTTGTCGGAACTGCCGTACACCGACTTCCAACCCAGGGCTTTCACGATCTTTCCTTTTGCGTAAAACTGTTCTCCCCTGACCTCCACCCTTACGGTAGTTTGCTCATATTCGAAGGGGGGATTCAAAACCGCGATAAACCGCTTTACAATCAGGTCGTAGATATTGCGCTCCTCCTGGCTCAAGGAGCCAAGGTTCACAAATTGCTCGGTGGGTATGATGGCATGATGGTCAGAAACCTTGCTGCCGTCCACAAACCGCTTGGTCACATTGAGCCTGTTCTTCAAAACCTCCCGGGCCATGGCGGTATAGGGTCCCACTGCAATGCTCTTCAACCGTTCCGGCAGGGTGGGAACGATATCCTCCGAGATATACCTGGAATCGGTCCTGGGATAGGTCACCAGCTTGTGTGCTTCATACAGCTTCTGCATGAGGGACAGGGTCTTTTTGGCGGAATAGCCGTACCGCCTGTTGGCATCCCGCTGGAGCTCCGTCAGGTCATAGGCAAGGGGCGGCAGTTCTTTCTTCGCATCTTTGCCGACTTCTGCGATCCTGCCCTCCTGGTTGGCTACTTTTGCCACAATTTCCTCCGCCTTTGCTTTATCGAAGATCCTTGTGTTCCCATTGGCCGGATCCTTCCACTGCATGTCAAAGCCGTTCACTTTGCCGCTGATGGTCCAAAAATCCCTGGGCACGAATTTTCGTATCTCATTTTCCCGTTCGACAATCATTGCCAGCGTGGGGGTCTGGACCCTCCCCGCCGAAAGCTGCGCGTTGTATTTGCAGGTGAGAGCCCTTGTGACATTGAGGCCCACCAGCCAATCCGCCTCCGCCCGGCTCTGGGCCGACATGTAAAGATTGTCGTATTCCCTTCCGGGCTTAAGGTTTGCAAAGCCTTCCTTGATGGCCTTATCCGTCTGGGAGGAAATCCACAGGCGCTTTATGGGCTTGCGGAAGCCCGCCTTTTCTATGATCCAGCGCGCCACCAGTTCCCCTTCTCGCCCCGCATCGGTGGCGATGACCAGTTCGTCGATGTCGTCCCGGCTCATGAGCCCCCGCACGGCTCCGAACTGCTTTGCCGTTTCCCGGATGACCACCAGCTCCATTTTCCTGGGAAGCATGGGCAGGTCTTCAAGATTCCATGATTTATATTTGCTGCCGTACGCCTCAGGGTCGGCCAGCGTCACCAGATGTCCCAGCGCCCAGGTGATGATGTATTTTGAACCCATGATGCAGCCGTTGCCGTTCTGGGTGCAGCCCAGCACCTTTGCAATATCCCTGGCCACCGAGGGTTTTTCCGTCAAAACCAAAATTTTTCCCATATCCTGCTCCTCATACTTTTATTAATGTCATAAAAAAAGCCATATTCCTATGGCTATTATATTATAGCATGAATTTGCAAGAATTCATGCTATAATTGCGCAAGTGCATTTCGGCACCGCCGAAAATCTTGCACGCGCATAAATTCTATATAATAACCGCAGTAAGCATGTATGCGGTTATTTATCATGAATTCTTTTTTTTGGGGACAGTCCTCAACTTCTACAGCTTTTATATTGACGGCAAAGAAAGTTGAGAACTGTCCCCGTAGGCATGTGGGTTTCAGCGCAAGCCGAAAATTTCGCACAGGCATAAATTCCTTTTGCTCACTCGGCTGCCTTAAAATTATATACCGGTTTAATTCTGTCAACGATTTCTACCGTGTCCTGAATGTTGCTTACGATTTCATCCATCGGTTTGTAGGCCAGAGCGCATTCGTCCAGAGTGGACCGGTTAACGGTGGTTGAATAGATACCTTCCATGGATTTTTTGAACTCCTCCAGGCTTATAACTTCCTTTGCCTTGCTCCTGCTCATCAACCTGCCTGCCCCATGGGGTGCAGAATAATTCCAATCCTTATTGCCCTTTCTGGTACAAATCAGGCTTCCGTCCCGCATGTTGATGGGAATCAGGACTCTCTCCCCACTGCGTGCGGAAATTGCACCCTTTCTGAGAATCATATGGTCCAGGTCAATATAATTGTGGATTGTGGCGAACTGCTCCGCAATATCAATTTCCATCCGCTTTACAATCTCATCCACCATCGCCTTGCGGTTAAGCACCGCAAATTTTTGTACGATTTTCATGTCATTCAAGTAATTCTCATAGCTTTTTCCCTGCACATAGGCAAGCTGCTTGTTGATCTTCAAGGGCTTTGCATTCCGGATTTCCTCTTGAATCTCCTTTTCACGGCCTTCCGCCTTTAGTCTTCCGACGAGCTCCGAAAGATATTCACTGTTTTTTACCAGCTCCTTGTATCCAAGGGCCTGGTAGAACTCGGCAACTTGTTTGCCGAGGTGCCTGCTCCCTGAATGCACCACAAGATACAACTCTCCAGCCCCGTCTTTGTTTACCTCGATGAAGTGATTTCCTCCGCCTAATGTACCGACGCTCAGCCTGGCCCGGTCTATGCCCACATTCTTTTTGCACGCCAGCTTGTCAAAATCAATTTTTTCTACATAGGAATGCTGCTTTTTTCTCGTATCAAAACCGGACGGTATATGTTCATGAATCACCCTATCCAGCTTGCCTAAGTCCAGTTCTTTGTTTTTAAGCTTTATGGTTTCCATGCCGCAGCCGATGTCAACACCCACAAGGTTGGGCACCACCTTGTCGGAAATGGTCATGGTGGTCCCAATGGTGCAGCCGGCACCCGCATGGGTATCCGGCATAATCCTTATGCTGCTGTCCTTAACGAACTCCTGGTTGCAAAGCTCCAGGATCTGGGCCACCGCCACGTCCTCCACATTGTCGGTAAAAACCTTTGCCGTATTGTACTTTCCTTTGATTTCTATCATAACTTCACCACATCTCTATCTTTTTATATGGCAAATCTCCCTTGCTAAAGCTAACTTCCAGCAAAGGAGACCGCTAACGCTATGTCTATAATCTCATACTCCGCATTTTCTGTCACCGGCCTTATTGGACAGCAGCGTATTTAGCTGTTCAAGCAGGCTGCCCCCGCCGGTCAGCGAAACATTGCCGATTTTCTCACAAATCTTTTCCAGGAACTCAAGCTCTTTCAGCCTGTAAAGCGTTTGGTTTTCCTCCATAAGCTTTGCAGTGTTCAGCAGGCTCCTTGTGGAGGCGATTTCTTCCCTTCTGGTAATAACATTGGCCTGTGCCTTCTTCTCGGCTATCAGCACAGTGTTCAATATATCCTTTATGTCCCCGGGCAATATGATGTCTTTCACACCTGCAAACAGGAATTCCACACCGTAGCTGCCGCTCTTCTCCTTTAATTTTTCCAGGGCGTAGCTCCCGATTTCCTGCTTTTTCAGAAGGAGATCATCCAGCTTCAAAGCCCCCACATATTCCCTCAGGATCAGTTGCAGCACGATGTAGAGCTGTTCTTCGAAGGATTTTACCTCCACAACCTTCAAAGGCTCTGTAATCCTGTAATGGCATACGAAATTCAGCCTCAAGGTAATTTTGTCCTCCGTCATGATTTCCTGTCCGGTCATATCCAGTTGCTGCTGCCGCAAATCTACGTTCTTTACCGCCACATGCACAGGACTCTTCCAGAAGAAATACCTGCCGGGCTCCAGAGTTTTCTGAATTACATTGTTGTAGTAGAGTATGCCTTTTTCATGGTTTGCCACTTCATAGTATCCCACAAATCCTGCCAGCCTGGGGTTGGTGTAGGTGGAGGCGTCAATATCGGGTTTCACCTGGGGATCTCTGATGTCAACGACTTTAAAGCTATGCTTTTTGAGGACGTTCCAGAATGCGTACTTACCGGATTTCAGAACTTCCGCAAGCTTGCCGTCTTCAAAATGTATGGCAATTTCATAGTCCTGGACATCCAGTACCGTAAGCTCTTTTAAAAGCTCCTCATCTCCGAGAAACAGGTTGATATTTTTCCCTGCTATGTCAAAGGCCCGGTTAACATCCGCTACAATAACACTATATTTAACAAAGGGATTCAGTGAGTGCTTCCCGGGTTTTAAGCATTTTACATAGTTGCCGTCCCTGAATAACAGACCTCTTTCGTCATTTTTGATCCTTACCTTCATTTTCATCCATCCTTTCAACAAAAATAGCTTTTGAATCCTTTTCAAGAATCCTCCCGCAACATCGGCGGAGTGCTGCTTGAGGCTATCGCTTGCAGGCCGTTGTCCGTGGGCCATTTGAAATTCCAGGCTCCGCCCGGCTCATTCAACATGGCTTCACGCACGAGGGCAAGCTTGCCATACCCGGTATCCGCACACTTCAGGGCTTAAGTTCCGGTGCCTCCGCAAAATATTTGCAAAAGCCCGAGGATTCTCTCCAAAGATTCCAGTACATTCCTTCGATTTTCAATCGAGTGCTAAACCATAGCCTTCAGATCCCTCATCTGATGGGGATTTGAACCCCTTTTCCTTGCCTTATGCTCTACCGCTGAGCTAATTACTTTACAGTAATGGAGGAATCGAACCTCCGGCACTAAGGTTTTTGAGTTCCGGCTTTCCCGGTATACCTGTTACAAGTGAAGTAAAAGGCACCGCAAGACCATCCAGAAATCTTTGCATTGGGAACAGGAACAATTTTAGTATACGGGAAGGTATTTCCAATTTACAGACAAAAAGTTTGCAACTTTGGAAATGCTGCAAACTTTTTTGATATCTAAAGCATGTCCATGTATTCGGAAACACGGGACTTCAATATTTCGATCAATTCCTCGTCCATAAAAGAATAGTCATCCGGTATATCCAGAATGATTGCCTTTTTACCCCTCAGAATATTTCCATATTTCTCTTGGATTCTTCTTAAGTGTTTTTTCTCCATTACAAAAATTATGTCCGCCCAGCCAATATGCCCACCTGTCACTTTAATTCTAGCATTGTTTTCTGTTCCGGCCGACCTTACTTCATGGCCGTTGACCCCATTAAAAATCTTTTCGGCAGTGAGGCTTCTCCACTTATTTCTACTGCATAAAAATAATATTTTTATTTTAAATCACTACCCTTTCTTTCCAAACCGAAAGGGGGCAATTTCCTCCTTATGAGCAATGCTTCCGGCTCAGCGGGTGTGCCCCCTTGCATTATACATTTCGATTGATTTTTTCACTCTTCGTACAATTTCATCTGCAATTCTTTGGGGAGAGGCCACTTTCACATAAGG